>JAVFAP010000140.1:0-8493 GCA_034002445.1 bacterium
GCATGTCTTCCGCCGGACGGCCGACAGAGAATTTTTCAAATCCGCGCAACTCGGGCACCTGAAAGTAGGCCCGATCTACATTGCCTTGATCATTAAGAATAATATCGATCTTCCCATGCCCTTCGAGACGGGTGATCGGATCGACAACGATATGGCGACTCATGGTTTAACCCTTTCTTTTCCAGACTCAAACGTTCGTCAAACGGCGATGCAGGAGGGACGCCGGCACACTATAACGGTAGAAGGTGCCTTCTGGATCGACCACCGTCGCCAGCACTTTTTCGATTTCGTCTTCCTCTTGCTGATCCACAATCGACGCGATCGCCGAAAGGGCTTTGGCGCCATAATCCCGGACGCGGCTGGTGGGGCCCATACACCCGGTGCAGGGCATATTGCCTTTGACACAAACCGCGCCACAACCCGCGCGGGTCACCGGCCCCAGACACAGAAGCCCTTGCGCCAGCAAACATTTTTCGGGATCGGCAATCATCTCGTGAGGCCGTTTCAGTTCTTTCACCAGCATGTTATCCGGCTTGGTATCCTTGCGTTCGCATTCTTCACACATCGCTTTATCCGGAGCCAGGACACTGCCCTTGGGCGGCAACTTGCCTTCCAGGATAGCCGTGATCGCGTTCATAATCAAATTGGCCGGGGGCGGGCAACCGGGGAGGTAATAATCCACATCGATTACTTGGTTCAGACAGCGGACATTCTCCAGGAAGACAGGCAGTTCCAGTTTCCCTTCCGGGGCTTCGAATTCCGACTGCGGATAGACTTTATCGGGATTGACGGTGCTCATCCCATTGAGATAAGCCTCATCCATGATTTCCTCACGGGTTTTCAAATTCCCCAGTCCCGGAATCCCACCCGTGTGCGAGCAACTGCCAAAGGCCACAATCACTTTGGATTTTTTGCGCAGCAGTTTGGAGACATGCTCTTCCTCGGAAGTGCGGATGGCACCATTGACGAAACACACATCGATCTCGCCATCGTCCATCTTTTCCACGTCATCCTTTTTGAAGTCCATGGCGCAGGGCCAGAACACGATATCCACCGCTTCGACAACGGTCAAAATGCCTTCGTTCAAATCGACCACGGCTTCTTCGCATCCACCACAGGATGCCAGCCAGTTGAATCCTACTTTGGGCTTACTCATCGATGGCCTCCTTCACCACAGCAGCAGGCGGCTGCCGCGCATTCTTTCATGCTGTCCGGAGTGGGGATGGCATGCAGCTGGAGCGGCCCCAATTCGCGAATCTGGGCGGTCATCTCGTTTACAACCTTCTGCACCTTATCGCCTTCCGAAGCCGCGATCCACTCCAGGCGGACCCGCTCCTCTTCGATCCCCATGTTCTTCAGCATCTTTTTCAGCAACAAAAACCGGCGCAGGGCTTTGTAATTGCCTTCGATGTAGTGGCAATCGCCGGGATGGCAGCCACCCACCAGCACCCCATCGGCGCCTTCGCGCAAGGCCGCGATGACAAATTGGGGGTCCAATCGGCCCGAGCACATGATGCGGATAATCCGCACGTTGGGCGCGTAACTCAAGCGGGATATCCCCGTCAAGTCCGAAGCTGTATAGGTACACCAGTTACAGAAAAAGGCCACGATTCTTGGTTGGAAAACGTTTCCGTTAGACATAGTTGAGAACCCCCACTAGTTCTTCAAAAATTTGCTGATCGGTAAACATATTCTGCTGCGCCGCTCCGGAGGGACAGGCGGCGACACAGGTACCGCATCCTTTGCACAAGGCTTCGTTCAATACCGCGATCCCCAAGGCTTCATCCGCCTTGATGGCACTGTAGGGACACATCCCGACGCAGGTCCGGCAGCCACAGCACAGTTCTTCATCGATGTACGCGGTGTTGGGTTCCAACTCGACGACCCCTTTGTCAATCATCGCCATCGCTTCCGCCGCCGCCGCGCCCGCTTGGGCTACTGTGTCCGGAATATCCTTGGGGCCTTGGCAGGCACCCGCCAGGAAAATGCCATCGGTCGCGGTCGAGACCGGCGCCAATTTGGGATGACGTTCATGGAACCAGCCTTCATGGCTGCACGAAATGTTGAACTTGCGGCGGACCTCATCCGCGTCCTTGTGGGCTTCCAAACCAACCGAGAGCACCACCATATCGACAGGAATACGGCGCGGCATGCCGATCAGGGTATCTTCCGCCCGGATGATCAGTTTGCCCTTTTCTTCCGGTGTCATCGCCCAATCCGAGACTTCGGCGACACGGCCCCGAATAAAGTGAACCCCTTCTTCCAACAGGCGGTCATAAAATTCTTCATATCCCTTGCCGGGTGTCCGCATATCGATGTAGAAGTTGTAAATTTCGGCTTCGGTCCGTTCCTTGATCAGGTGGGCGAGTTTCAACGAATACATGCAGCACACCCGCGAACAGTACTTATTGGTTTTGTGGTCCCGCGAGCCGACGCAATGAATAATAGCGACTGACTTGGGTTTTTCCCCATTCTTCAAAACCAGTTCGCCTTGGGTGGGGCCAGATGCGTTCACCAGGCGCTCGACTTCCAGACTGCTATAGACATTTTCATACTTGCCATAGCCATATTTGGGGATCCGCTTGCCATCGAAGACCTGGAACCCGGTCGCGAGGATAATCGCCCCGACATCCACATCTTCGTAGGTTTCGGTCTGGGTAAAATCAAAGCAATCCTTGGGGCAGACTTCGGCGCATTTCTGGGCGCATTTGCCCTTGCTCAGCTGCAAGCAGGTCTTAGGGTCAACCGTGACCACCGTGGGCGTCGCTTGCGGGAAGGGCATGTATACTGGCTTGCGTTTCTTCAAGCCCAGGTCGAATTCATTATCGAAGCGCGGGGTTTTAAACACGCAGGCATCCACGCATTCCAAACACCCAACGCAGGATTCTTCGTTAATATACCGGGGTTTGCGTTTCACTTTGACTTTGAAGTTCCCCGCATACCCTTCCACTTGCTCCACTTCTGAATAGGACCACAAGGTGATGTTAGGATGGTTTTTGACATCCGACATCTTGGGGGTCAGGATACAAGCGGCGCAATCCAGGGTGGGGAAGGTTTTATCGAACATGGCCATGTGGCCACCGATGGTCGGTTCGCGTTCCACCAGGTACACATGCTTGCCCGAGTTGGCCAGCGTCAGCGCCGCGTGGATGCCAGCGATCCCGCCGCCAACCACCATCGCATTGGCGTTGACAGGAACCTGTTTCTTTTCCAGCGGCCGGTTATGCTGTACCCGTTCCACCGCCGCAGCGACCAAGGCCTTGGCTTTTTCGGTCCCAGCTTCCTTATCCGGCGTCACCCAGCTGACATGCTCGCGAATGTTGGCCATCTGGAAGAAAAAAGGATTGAGACCGGCGTCAGCACAGGCTTTGCGGAACGTGGGTTCGTGCAGCAAGGGTGAACAGGAAGCCACAACCACCCGGTTCAGCCCGAGTTCCCGGATATCCTGCTGAATCAGCTCCTGCCCAGGGTCCGAGCACATGAATTTATAATCGCAGGATTTGACCACATGGGGCAACGTCTTGGCAAAGGCGGCGACTTCGTCAACCTTCACTTTGCCGGCGATGTTAATCCCACAATGACAAATATAAACGCCGATACGGGGCGTGGCGGTATTATAATCAAAGGCAATCATCCCAGCCTCCTTACTTAGCGGCCAACGCCGGTTCCAGCGGGACAAACAGGCGTTGCAATCCGAGATCTTTTTGCGTCGAACCAAAGGCCATACCCATCAATTGGCTGAAATACACAACAGGCATGTTGACCTTATCGTGGTAGAGCTGTGACATCCGGTCTTGGTAACATTCCAGATTGAACTGGCACAGTGGGCAAGCCGTGGCAATGACATCCGCCCCCCGGTTTTCGGCTTCCTTCAGCAGGATGTAGCTCAGCCGCAATCCCACTTCTTCCACCGTCCCAGTCAGCGAGGCACCACAGCAGCGAGTCTTCAAGGGCCAATCGATCACTTCCCCACCCATCGCCTCGATCAGCTGATCCATGCTTTGTGGATTGTCCGGGTTGTCAAAGGTGGCGTAGGGCCGCAACATCTGGCAGCCATAGTAGGAGGCCACCCTCAAGCCCTTTAAGGGTTGCTTGACATGATTCTTGATTTTTTCCAGCCCAATATCGTTCAACAGCACATCCAGCGGATGGCGAATGCGAACCTTGCCTTTGTAGGGCAACCCCACATCCTTCAGCGCTTGTTTGATCTGCAGATCTTTCCCATTTTTCTTGGCCAGATACTGCTGGGTTTTGTACAACACCAGAAAACAGGCGGCACAGGGAGCGACAACATCCACCACCGGGTCATCCGGGCATTGCTTCTCGGCCAAGGCCAGGTTGCGCGAAGCGAGTGCGTAGGCTTTCAACTCATCCACCGCCATATACGCCGTGGCGCCACAGCAGTTCCAATCATCCAATTCTTCCAACGGGGTATGGAGGGTCTTGAACACCTGAAGAATCGATTCCTCATATCCAATCCCTGTACTCTTTAATGAACAACCGGGGTAATATAAATAACTCATGAGAGCCCCTTTCTCCTTTTAATCCACCTTTTCAACTAGTTCCAACAGCGGCTTGAGTTCTTCTTTCCGCTTGATCTGCTCGATACCCAAACCCAAACGCCCCTTGCTCAACAATTTCAAGCCCAGTTTGCTTTGCTTGATCATTTTGAAGGGATTGGTCCGCATATACATCATGAAAATCAGCAAGCCTTCATTATTCCGGCCGAATTTCTTGACAATACTGTAAAAACTCTTGGCCAGCGCCGGAGTTAAAAAACGCCGGGGATAGGTCTTTTCCTTGATCGCTTGCTGCTTCAGCCAATACATCAACTCGGTGATCTTGATCTCCTTGGGGCAATCCACAGTGCACGAATAACACGAAGCGCAAAGCCACATGGTAAAACTATTCAACACCTCTTGCTTAAATCCCGCCCGGGTCATGGCAATAATCCGTCGCGGGGTATAGTCCATATACGGGCTGACGGGGCAGGTGCCACTGCAGGTGCCACACTGGATACAGTTATGAATGCTTTCCAAGGCGTGTTTTTCAAGCATCTCCCTGCCGAATTTTTTATCCAATTCTGCTTCGTACTTGATCGTTCTTTCACCTAGCCATGCGCTCATAGGGATACTCCTCTATCGATCACTTAGTTATATTTTTAACTATCGACAAGTAAATTTTTTTACTCCTCGTGCGGCTGGTTGGATAAAACCGAGACCACCCCCTTGACCCGCAACAAAACTTGTCGAAAAAGAGGGAATTTTTTGTGATTTATTTACTGATAATCGCTCTCGTGGAGAGAATACCGCTATCCCAAGAGAAGTCAAGCAGCCGAACACCGGAAATCCACAAGATTTTCATTTTCCAGCCCCCAGCCTCGATTCTTCGCCCTTACCATCTCTTCGCGTTTCCGCAAATTCGAAACCTGGAATTTACGCAAAACCGGACAAGACCCCTGCTCCTCGCCTCCCCGCCTCGGCCTCATTCCAACCCTCTCATTTCAATAGATATATAATTCCCTTCTTCAAAAGATTGATAGTAAATTATTTCCCCAAATTTCACATCCCCTCTTTCTTCAATTTTACATAGACATAGATTAATAAATATACATCTCGTCCTGAAAGTCTTTGCATCCCCGTTCCATTTTTCTCCGTTTTTCTAACCGATCTCCCCTGCCGCTCCGTAACTCCCAATCCAGTCCCTTCTTTTTATGGATTTTTCCGATCCAGCGGGTGTCGCTTGGTATTCCCCCTTCCCATCCCCACATCCGCTTTCCATTCACCCGTTCCTTGCTCATCCAGGGTTGCTCTGATATAGTTTGACCGTTTAGATTCGATAGAGCTTACTCAACCCTACCACTCCATCGCTTTCCTTCTCATTTCCAGGGTGGTTCGGCTTGTGCATAGAGGACTTGTTTCATGAAATTTTATCATTTTGTACTGGTGTTCGCCCAAGGTTTTCTTTTATCCGTCCTCCTCACGCCCCTTATGCGAAAGATCGCTCCCCGCTTGGGCTTTTTGGATCAGCCCGGCCATCGCAAGGTGCATCATCACCCCAAGCCCCTTCTGGGGGGGGCCGCGATTTTTTTCTCGTTTCTGCTTGTCGTTTTTGGGGATCTCTTGATCTTGAACTGGGTTTTCAAGCGGGAATTTCAATCTCCTTCCTGGCTTCTCTCTCAAGTGGAGATGGTGGCTCTTTACGCGGCGGGGTACCGGACTGTTTTTCGGGAACTGCTGGGCTTGATATTGGGTGGGGTGCTCTTGTTCGGGATCGGCTTGATTGACGACCGCTTTGGCATGTCGCCCCTGATCAAACTGATCGGGCAGATGATCGCCGCCATCCTCCTGTATTTGTCGGATATCCAGATCGCCCTCTTTATCGATCTGCCGATCATCAATTTTCTGCTGACCTTTGGCTGGGTGGTGTTGATCACCAATTCCTTTAATCTGCTGGATAACATGGATGGGCTTTCGGGCGGGGTGGCGATGATCGCGCTGATTCTACTGGGAATCAGCGCACACCTGGTCAGCCAGCAGGTCTTCATGTCGGCGATCTCCTTCGCCCTGGCCGGCAGCATCGCGGGTTTTTTACGCTACAATCTCTACCCATCCACCATCTTCATGGGAGATGCGGGTTCGCTGGTTCTTGGGTATTTTGTCTCCGCCCTGACGGTGCAATCGACTTTTTATCAGACCGGAGCCGAGACTGCCACCGCCTGGTCGGTGGTGATGCCGTTTGTCATCCTCGCGGTACCCATCTTCGATACCGTCTCGGTCATCATCATTCGCATCAAAAACCACAAGCCAATTTATGTGGGGGATAAAAACCACTTTTCCCACCGCCTGGTTGCCCTGGGCATGACCCACCGCCAAGCGGTTTTATTCATTCACCTGATTACTTTCTGTGTGGGCAGCGCCGCCTTGGTTCTGCCTCTCATTACCGAATCCTTTGGAGCCTACGTGGTCCTAACCCAAACCGTCATCATCTTCATCATCATCACAATTTTGGAACGGATCCAAATCAACCATAAAAACGGCGACACCTCCCGTTAAGAATCCATCCCGCGTTGATGCACACGGTAAATGCGACACAAAAAGACAAGAAACAGTGCGATCAATCCCCCCTTCACCAGGGGAAAAAAACCGGGGTCGAAGGGGCTTTGCTCCGCCAACCAAAAGAACTGGATCCCCGTGACGACAAAAAGCAGGGCGAGGAGGAGGGCGGCGGAAAACAGGGATAATTCCAGCGTTGTCCATCCGCCAGCGCGCAGTCCCTTATACAGAACCGAGGCCGAAACCATCCATGCAGCAAAACCAGAAACAGCGTAAGTCAGCATGCCTGCCGCATCCAGTAACACCAACGTTCCGACGGGATACACCGAAACCAGCCAGCCGATCTCCAAATACATTCCCCAACAGGCCGCCGCGAGGCAGACCGAAACAACGATGGCTTGATGAAATGGAAGACTCGTGAACTCGATCCGGTCGGCAGTCTGAGCAGAGGAACGCGATTCTGGCTGGACATCCATCATAAAAGTATTTGTTCGTTTTCCGTGTTTAACCAACATTCCGTCGCAAGGGCTCTGGGAGAGATACCCTTGTATCATCGTTTCCGGTCCACCCCATACGCTAGCAGAAAGACACCATAAACCACAAGAGATGCGGCAGCGGCTCCCTGTGCGGCTTCACCCCATCCCACCATCCCCAACACACAGGCCCCCGCCAGCAACACCCACACCAGCGAATGAAACCAGCGTAATATCAGCGTGAACCCCCGGCCCCGCGGCGGAACGCCCGGCCGTGGCTTGGGCCAAACCACCGCATACAGCACGGCAACCCCGAGACAGATTATCAGCCAGAACCACAAAGGCATATTCCAAAAAACTGTTTCCATGGGTGTCTCTTCCAGAAAATCATTCCGGGGTAAGATAAAAGACAAACACCGGCCCATCGGTTTCTTCGGGATGCGGAATCAGCATCCCTTCCCCGTCCGCCACCGCTTCCGCCCAGGCCCGAAGGGGCGGAACCTCTAGTCCCATGTACGCCGCCTGCCCCTCGGGCAGTTGCACCTGAATCTCTGCCAGCAGCGTGGCCGATCGGCGGGCGTGCTTCCGCATCGCGTCCCACTGCCCGTACTTGGCTTTCAATCCCGCCGCGGCCAGGTGGATCATCGCTTTAAAAAAGGTCGCGGTCTCCCCCATCCGCCCCAAGGCATGCCACAAATCTTCCCAAGCTTCATGAGTCTCCCAATAATACCCGTTATTGAAGAGATCGATTCCATACAGGTACAGTTTGCTCTGCCACCACTCGGCTGGATCGGGAGCCGGAACCAGCACGATATCCTCATACTCTTCCCCATACCTAGGGCCTTGGGGGTCTCGGGTGGGGTGGGGGGAATGCCCCGGAACATACGAATAGGAGGGGAAGGGGATATCCGGTGCGTACCGCTTGGGTGGCTTGAAATTGGTCATGATTCTGTCTATCACCTCGA
>JAVFAP010000141.1:0-8463 GCA_034002445.1 bacterium
GAACCCTGGAGCGGCACCATGCCCACCCCCATTTTTCGCACCCCCCCCTCACCGGTTTCTCTATTTCCCTAAGCGCTGAAAGCGCGCCCCTGGAAACGAAGGGGGGAGTCCACGAAGGGGAGAACCCTGGAGCGGCACCATGCCCACCCCCATATTTCGCATCCCTCCCACCAGTTTCTCTATTTCCTTAAGCGCTGAAAGCGCGCCCCTGGATAGCGAAGGGGGGAGTCCACGAAGGGGACGGAACCCTGGAGCGGCACCATGCCTGCCATTCTTCGCTTCCTGGTGTTGCAATCCGCCCGTGCGGCTTGGTGGGCACCACTCGCTTCACTCGTTTTGAGCCCACTCTACACTCAAGACCCTTCACCCCTCTTCCACTTCAAACGGCTCGGTCTCTAATTTCTCTTTCATGTCCTTCAATAATTTCGTGACAGTAACCTCGGTCTGGTTGAGCCGGGCGGAACAGGCTTGGATCAGCCCCATGCCTTCTTCAAAATAGGTTTCCATCTCTTGCAAGGTCAGCCCTCCCTGGTCAAACAGCCCGACGATCTCTTCCAGCCGGGCCATCCCTTTTTCAAAATCAAACGGTGTCTTGCTGTTCTTTGTCATCATCCACGACCTTTGTTACCTGGGTTGTCAAGGCGCCCTGCGCCAAGCGTACCCGGAGCGCGTCTCCTGGTTTTTTCTCCTTCGCCGCGGTTACAATCCGCCCCTCCGCGTCATAGCAAATGGAAAATCCCCGATTGAGGGTCTTTTGGGGATCATAACTTTGTAAAAGTTGCCGAAACTTGGTGATCTGCTGGGCGTGCCGCTCCATGCCATGGCGCATCTGCCGGTCCAGGTGCTTTTTCCCCTCCCGGATCGCGGCCGCTTCGCTTTGCAGGCGCATGCGCATCGCCTGGGTCAGTATCGCCTGCCACTCATCCAGCCGCTGTTGGTTTTGCATGATAACCGAGAGTGGATGTGAGCGCAACAGTGCCTTGCGCATCCCTTCCACCTCCTGCCGCTTCCGCTGCAGTTGCGGCAGAATGGCGCGGGGCAGCCGGTCGGCCCAATACAAAAACTCCCCCCGCTGTTCATCAAAGCCCCGGCAAATAACCTGGGCCGCCGCGGTCGGGGTGGATGCGCGCAAGTCGGCCACGAAATCAGCGATGGTAAAATCGATCTCATGGCCGATCCCTGTCAGCACCGGGATTTTCGAGGCCGTAATAGCGCGGGCAACACACTCTTCGTTGAACGCCCACAAGTCTTCCAAACTCCCGCCTCCACGGCACAACACAATCAGATCGAAGTGTGGGTAGGCGTTGACCTTCTCGATCATCGCCGCGATCTCCGCCGCCGCTTTCTCGCCCTGCACCAGCACCGGACACACGGTCAACGTCACGGGGTAACGGGCCCGGCGAAAGACATTGATGAAATCACGGATCGCAGCCCCGGTGGGCGAGGTAATCACCGCAATTCGCTGGGGCATGGGGGGTAACGCCTTTTTGCGGTCGTCGTCAAAAAGCCCCTCTTCGGCCAGCAGTCGCTTTAACGCGTCAAAGCGATGCTGCAACGCGCCAATCCCGGCTAGACGGATGGCACTTACCACAAATTGATACTGCCCCCGCGGCGGGTAAATGGTGATCTTGCCCCCGGCGATCACCTCCATCCCGTCGTCCAGATCCAGCGAGGACCAGCGCACCACGGTTGTCTTCCACGCCACGCAATTCAGCACCGCGTCCCGGTCTTTCAAGGAAAAATAGGCGTGGCCCGAGGGCGCTTTTTTAAAATTGGAGATCTCGCCTTGGATCTGCACCCATTCATAGGTGTCTTCCACCAGCCGCTGTAGATGTTTCGTAAACTCTGAAACACGCAACGGCTCGGAGAGCGAATTGGAATCCTGCAGGGAATGGTGCATCATCGAGGGTGCATCCTTGTATTTCACATCCGCCGTTCCGCCGAGCAGGGCCCGCACCCGCAGGGAATCAAAATCCGTTCGATCGACACTGCCTTGCGGGTTGTCTCATCCACCGTAATGACCACCGCGGAAACCTTGATATTATCCAAAGCGATTTTAAACGGGCTCTTCATCGAAGTGACAAACTGGCGCGTCACCGATTCGATATTCATCCCGATGATGGAATCATACGCCCCAGTCATCCCGGTATCGGTAATGTACGCGGTCCCCATGGGGAGAATCCGCTCATCCGCCGTAGGGATATGCGTATGGGTGCCGCATACCGCGGTCACTTTCCCATCCAAGAACCACCCCAGAGCCACTTTTTCCGAAGTGGCCTCGCCATGCACATCACAAAAGATGATCTTGCCGGGCCCAATCTCCCGCAGCATCTCCTCCGCGCCCCGAAACGGGCAATCGACATGGCTCATGAACACCCGGCCCAACAGTTGCGCGACCACAATATGTAACCCCGACCGCACTTCCAGGGTGGTGAACCGGCGTCCGGGCAGATTCGGGGGGTAATTGTAGGCCCGCACGATCCGGGGGTCGGAATCGATAAACGTGAATATATTCTTGTTGTCCCAGGCATGGTTCCCCAAGGTGATACAATCCACCCCATATTCATAAAGGGTTTTCGCGACTTTTTGGTTCAACCCCCTACCCCCAGCGGCATTTTCCCCGTTCGCAATACAAAAATCGATCCGGTATTGATTTTTGATGGATTTCAAACAACGTTCCAGCGCATGGCGGCCAGGCCGGCCGAACACATCACCGACAAACAAAATACGAAACATTTTTCTTACCTGATGGTTTTGCCAGCAAAGAGGAAAGGCATGAATCTTCATCTTGCGATTCAGTTCAATCCTGTCCCCCCGCTTAACCACTTTTCTAATCAGAATGGATTACTAAGGCATGGTTCCTTGCAACCAAAACGAGAGAAACGGGACAAACCCAGAACCACGTTTGGGGATGATATTCAAAAGGCGGGATCCTTGGTTGCGGACTGACGAGAGAATGCATCCTCGAATCGATACGAGATGGCCCAAGAAAGTCATAAACGCCATGCGCAAATTTCGCGGGCACCCTCAACCGGAGCATCCCAATTTCCGGCGAAAGCGCGGACTCCACTTTTTTGGAGAGACACGGGATGGGTGCCTGATCCAGACACCCATCCTGACGCTTTGTTTCCCGGGCCGTTCCTACTTCGCGTAAGCGACCGCCCGGGTTTCTCGAATAATAATGACCTTGATATGGCCTGGATATTCCATTTCTTCTTCGATTTTCTTGGATAAATCATAGGCCAGTTTCACCGCCGCCTGATCATCCACTTCTTCTGGAGCGACCATGACCCGCATCTCGCGGCCAGCCTGGATGGCGAAACATTTTTCAACGCCATTGAACGATTCCGCCAGACTCTCCAGCTTCTCCAGCCGCTTGACATAGGTATCGATCGTCTCCCGGCGCGCGCCCGGCCGTGCCGCCGATAACGCATCCGCCACCTGCACGATCACCGCTTCCACCGTTTCCATCTCCACATCTTCGTGGTGGGCTTCGATGGCGTGGACCACTTCGCGCGATTCGCCCAGCCGGCGGGCCGTTTCCGCCCCAATGCTGGCATGGGTGCCATCCCGCTCAAAATCGATCGCCTTGCCCAAGTCATGCAGCAGAGCGGCACGCTTACTGATCTCCACGTCCGCTTCCAGTTCAGCCGCAATCGCGCCAGCCAAAAACGCGGTTTCACGGGCATGGTACAACTGGTTCTGCCCATACGAGAAGCGGTACTTCAAGCGGCCCAGAATCTTGATCAACTCAGGGTTCATATCCACGATCCCCAAGTCGAAGACCACCCGCTCCGCTGATTCGCGCATGTCGTCTTCCATTTCCTTCATGACCTTCATGAAGACTTCCTCGATCCGGCCCGGATGAATCCGCCCATCGGAAATCAGGCGGTCCAGCGTCTGCCGCGCCGCTTCCCGGCGAACTGGGTCGAAAGACGACAGCACCACCGTGTCCGGGGTATCGTCGATAATCAAGTTCACACCCGTCAGCGATTCAAAGGCGCGGATATTCCGGCCTTCCCGGCCGATAATCCGGCCCTTGATCTCATCGGAAGGCAACGACACGGTCGAGACAGTGGACTCGTTCACATACTCCGTGCAGCCTCGCTGCATGGTGGTGGCAATAATCCGGCGCGCGTCGCGGTTGGCGTTGGTCTTGGCGTCATCGATAATCTGCTTGATGATCCGAGCCGATTCCCGGCGAACATCGTTCTCCAAAAGACGCAGCAGCAATTCCTTCGCTTCCTCGCTCGTCAATCCGCAGATTTTCTCCAGATTGATCCGCTCTTCTTCGATGAGGCGCGTCAGTTCGGTGTCTTTTTTGTCCAGATCCTTCGCCCGCTTTTCCAGTTGCGTGGCATACGCGTTGGTATCCCGCTCCGAGCATCCACTTCGAGGACCCGTTTATCCAGATTTTCTTCTCGCCGGTCCAGCTTCTTCTCGATCGCCGAGAGTTCAGACCGCCGTTCTTTCAGTTCTTGTTCTACCTTGGTTTTTTCCTGGTAGATTTGGTCTTTGGCTTCTATCGCGGCTTCTTTTCGAATCGTGGCGGCATCTTTTTGCGCTTCTTCGCGTATTTTGGCCGCCAATTGCTCAATACTGCCAATCTCGCGATTGGTCATTATTTTACAGACGAAAAAGCCTGCCACGCTACCAAGGATCAACGCGACGATGGCGATAATCCATTCCATTAGTATTTTGTCCTTTCTAGCCTATTACTTGTATTCAATCCAAAACAACACATGGATAAGAAAGGGTATCGTTTGGTTGATTGATTTCGTATCTTTTTATCTTTACTGTTCTTGCCAAAAAGAAAAGGCTCGACTCATCCCTCTTTACTTCGGATGGAAGCCATCGCGGGCGCAATCCACGAGATCACCGTCCCGGCGCGCATCGCTTCGGCCCCCGTTTCTTCCACATACAACTGCGCCGCCCGCCCATGCAAATACGCACCGGCCGCCGCTGCCACACGAGGCGCCAGACCCCGCGCGCACAGGGCCCCGATCATCCCCGCCAGAACATCCCCCATCCCGCCCGATGCCATTTCCGGGCAACCGGTCGGATTAATCCACAGTTCGGCATCGGTGGAAGCAATAACCGTCTTCGGCCCTTTCAGCACCACCACGCCTCCTGCCGCGGCCAAACGCCGCGCATAACCCCAGCGGTCCGCCTGAATCGCGGCCACCGAGCATCCCATCAACCGCGCCATCTCTCCCGGATGCGGTGTCACGATCCATGGGCCCGCCCGTTCCGCCAGGCGGTCGGGGCTCAGCGCAAACAACGCGTCCCCATCAAACACCACGGGAATCGGAACCTCCTCCGCGATCCGGCGCACCAGCGCCATCGCGGCTGGATGCCGACTCAATCCTGGCCCGACCACCACCGCACGGTACCGCGCTTCTCCCGAAAACAGAGCCTCAAACGCCTCTTCCGCGAAGCCCCCCTCCGGGATTTCGGCCACGGGCTGGGTCAGCATCTCCCAGACCCCATTGGCATAAATGGGTAAAAGAGAACCCGGGCAAGCACTGGTGACTAGTCCCGCCCCCATCTCGATCGCCGCCTTGGCGCACAGCAAGGCCGCTCCGGTCATCCCTCGGGAGCCGGCCACGATCAGCAAATGCCCTTCACTACCTTTGTGCGCGGATTGCGAACGGCGGGGCAATATGGCATCGAGGCAGGTATCGGCCAACAACTCCGCCTCCGAATCTGCCCCCACCAGCAAATCCCGTGGAAAACCAATGTCCAGCACATGCAGCGTACGGGTATGATTCAAACCGGGCGGGAGCACATGCCCAATCTTGGGCAGCCCCATCGTGTATACTGTATCCGCGTCCACCGCCTCGCCAGGAACGGCACCCGTGTCCGCATCCACCCCCGAGGGGATATCAACCGCAACCACCTGCCCCGCTCCCCGGCTTCGATTCAGCAACGCAATGGCTTCGGCAATCGCTCCCTGGGGCGTTCCCTGAAATCCCGTGCCGAGCAGGGCGTCAATCCACACCGCTTGGGGGCTCGCTTCCACAAAAAAATGGCGCACGGCCTCCACTGTCGCGCATTCGAGAATGGGAACACCTGCCTCGACGGCATAACGAAATTGGATCAGCGCATCCCCCTTCAAGGCAGAGACCTGCCCGGCCAAGACCACCTGGGGCCGATAGCCTGCTTGCGCCAGACAACGCGCGATGACAAATCCATCACCCCCGTTGTTGCCTTTGCCGCAAAGGATCACGGTCTGAGAGAGTTGAAATGCAGAAAAAATGGAGAGAAGATGACGGGCAACAGCCTCCCCCGCCTTTTCCATCAGGAAAAGACCAGCAATCCCTCGTTCCTCGATCGCGCGGCGGTCAATCCCCGCCATAACCCGCCCAGAAACGATTTTTAACGGATAAGAAGGTGTTGTGAACCTCCTGCTCATTGGTTTTTAACCCCAACAAGAGGAGAAAGGACAAAAAAAGGCGTAAAAATCCAGGTGCTTCTACGCAGAATCGTCTTCTTCAATATCCCCTGAAAAGAAATCGATCAACCAGACAAGAAGAGCGACGACAAGAAAACCTTTCCACATAGTACCAAAGAAGAAGGATAATGAATCCCACTCAAAAGTGCCTGCCGCAAAGGCAGATCCACCCAGCATCTTTACCGCGATGAATTGTTGTAATAAGCAAAAAGCAATAAAGAAACCACAAACAACCAAATAATCCAAAAAACGGAACCGCCGCACAGGTCGGGGCCTCTCGCTCTGGACCGCTTGAGGTTGTGGTCTCGTTACCGCGATTGATCTCGCTACCGGTTTTCGGCCTTTCTTCCCTCGTTCCATCTCTACTTTACCATTTGTGTTATAATCTGTGGGTATTGTAATCGAAAGAAACCGGTTATGGGAAGGGCTGAAAAGGGACTTGTCTCCCCTTCCTGCAAAGAAATTTCCAGTCCAACTCTTTCGATCAAGCCACCCTGTTTTCAATTTCCTTATTCAAATCGAAACAAAACTTTACAGTTCATCTCGGTTCAGAAGACTTTCTTCCACAATTTTTGCCAAGGGGTGAACCTCTTTCCCCTTTTTTTCCACGGAGTCGATCCGCAAACGCGCCACCATCCGCAAGCCTTGTAACGGGCTAACACACAGGATATCCAGAACGTGCTTCCGCTCGGCAAAAAAGACCCGGCCTGGCTCTAGATAATCCGCAGCGTAGACGATCCAGCCGATTGGATTCAAGTCCGGATGCCCGGTAGGATGATACGCGATCGCCTGAAGAACGTCTGGATTTGCGATCCCGTAACGCGCCGCCACAATTTTTGCTCCCAAGGGCGCGTGGCTCAGTTTGGCGTTCGCCAACAACTCCTGCCCGTAAAGAAACGGGCCATCCCCCATCAGTTGGGCCCGCTCCTCTTTCTTCAACTCCTTGCCACAATCATGGAAAAGCGCGGCCCACGCCAGCGCGTTGGCGTCCACGGGATACTCTTTCCATGCATCCCGGATCTTCAACGCCGTCTCAAACACTTGCCGGCAATGCTGAAACCGCTTTTTCGATAAACTGGTTCGGAGATCTTTAACGGTTGAATGCGAAAAAAAACGATTCACGGTTGGTTTAACTTCTCTGCTTCCTTAATCTTGCTAGAGACCTGACGCTGAAATTCCGGCGTAAACTCCGTGGGGAAATCCGGACCACACTCCAAGGATTTCTTCCAGCTGGCAACCGCATCCTCGATTCGTCCGTCTTTTAACAACGCATCGCCCAAATGATCCAAAATCACCGGATGATCCTCCTCCAACTGGTTGGCTCGCTCCAATTGCTCGATCGCCTCTTTGTAACGGCCCTGCCGATAATACAGCCAGCCCAGACTGTCTACAATATTACCATCGTTTGGATTCAGCTGGCAGGCCTTCTCGATCAACGATTGCGCTTCCTCCAGTTTGATATTCCGATCCGCATAGGTATATCCCAAGAAATTATAGACTTGCGCATCATCCGGGTATTGCGCGATGGCTTCCCGCAACAGTGTTTCCACCTGATCCACCTGGTCGGTCTTGTCGTAAACATAGGCCAGTTGCAACAGCACTTCCTTGGCCGCTCGGCCTTCTTCCACCACCGCTTTCGCTTTCAGCAACGTGGCCTTCGCTCTTTCCCACTGGCGCTGGTCCAATTGCACCTGGCTGATCGCCCGCAAAACATCGCCATTCTCCGGGAATAAAGCATGACAACGCTGCAACCCTTCTTCCAGCCGCGGATTGAGGGGAGTCCCAATAAACGCGAACCGCACCTTGTACCATACAAAAAACTCAAAACACAATTCCGAACAGAGTTCTTCCTGCGTGGCCTCTTGAATCGTATCCATCACGGCCAGGACCGACTCCATCCCCTGCTGAACCATCTTCTCGGTGTGCGTTGCCATGCCATACTCAGCCAGCGCGAATCCCACCCGGGGCAAGTCCGGAAACCGAGCGTGGCTCTGCTGCAACAACACCTC
>JAVFAP010000142.1:0-8448 GCA_034002445.1 bacterium
AATACTTTTTTCTCTTCACTCATTCCCTGTCTCCTTTTCTCTGTTTCTCTATTCTTGTACGCCTGAGCGGCGTTTGCTATTGAGGATAGCATCGCCTTCACTTTACCAAATTTTCCCCCCTGACTCAATACGAAGAGCCATCTCCTTACCCAGTTTGCTATTTTTTCTTTGGAATGCGCCTTTCCTCTGTTGTCGGTTCCAGTCTCCGCAGAGGCGAACTCACCTTGACATGGGGCCAGACATTTTCATAGTATCCTGGCAACGCTTTATCAATCTTCATGGGCAAGAAGAGGAACCCAATGGAAGGGATTACGTATCGCCGAGCCAAAGTGGATGACTTTGCCCGGATTACGGATTTATGGGAAGAGATGATGGCACATCACCTTGCCTTGGATCCCCGGTTTGAACTGGCCTTTGATTCCCGCGAAGCCTATCTGGAGTACCTGGCTTCCATCATTGAAAATTATGATTATGGTGTGTTTGTCGCGGTAGGCGAAACCCAGATTGTAGGCTATACCATTTCAATGATTTTAGCCAATCCGGCCGTCTTCGCGTTGGAGCGGTATGGTTTCATTGCCGAAATGGCTGTGTCCCAGGGCTGGCAGCGCCATGGCGTCGGGGAAGGGCTGTGGAACCATGTTCGCCGCTGGCTGGCCCGGAGGGGGATCACGGTGTTGCAACTCAATGTTTCACCCCGCAACCAAAAGGGCTATACGTTCTGGAAAAAAATGGGATGTGACGAATTTCTCCACATTATGTGGCATACCATCCCCAAATCATTCTAAGAGGGTTCTTCCGTTGATTGCCAAAGCATCCAATTCGCTTTTTGCCTTGATCGAAACCGCCCGGCCCAAGCAATGGATCAAGAATGGATTCATTTTCGCCGCGCTGATTTTTGCCAAGGAGATTACCAATCTCGATTCGGTTTGGCGCGCGTTTGCGGCATTCTTCCTTTTTTGCTTTTACTCATCCTGTGTCTATATGATCAATGATGTCGCGGATATTGAACGCGACCGGCTCCATCCCGAAAAAAAACACCGCCCCCTGCCTTCTGGCCGGGTCACGGTTCCGGTGGTGCTGGTGTTCTGCGTTCTACTCTTTCTGGGATCGGCGCTGGCTTCAGCTCTTCTTTCTATTCCTTTTCTGTGTATCGGTCTGTTCTATGTGGGGATCAACATTTTCTATTCCTTCAAACTGAAAGAGGTGGCGATTATCGATGGGATGGTAATCGCCTTGGGCTTTGTGATCCGCACCTATGCCGGTGCGATTGTAATCGGCGCGACATTTTCGGACTGGCTTTATATCTGCGCGATCTTTGTCTCCCTCTTCTTGGCGTTTTGCAAGCGCCGCCATGAAATCATCTTGCTGGGCGAAGAGAACGCCCGCAATCATCGCGCTATTCTCAATGAATACACCACCCAGCTGCTTGATCAAATCATCGCCATCGTCACCGCGGCGACGGCGGTGACCTATTCGTTGTATTGCATCGAGGCGACCAATCCCGCCGCGCACGAATACCCCTATATCAAGTTCACGATCCCCTTTGTGTTGTATGGTCTTTTTCGCTATCTGTACCTGGTGTACCGCAAGGATGAGGGGGGGAATCCAACCGAAATTCTCCTCTCGGACCGCCCCCTCCTTTACAATGGCCTGGCGTGGTTTTTGGTCGTCTTGATGGCGCTCTATTTACCCGGGGAAAAAATGATGTAAAGAATGAAAATCAGCTATTGACTAATAGCCGGTTCCGTGTAATGTACCGAATTTAGAAGGGAAACACCCATACAACTGATGAATTGCCAAGCAGGTATGGGGAATGTAAGGGAGCACGACTATGTTACAAATTCATCACAGGATGAAACACCAATTCAATTCAACGTATTTCGGTTTTCTCTGGGCTCAACCAGAGGGAGAAACGCTGGTTCTTTTTGTCCGGTCTGAGACAGGACATATTTTGCCTTGTGTCATTTCTGGTTTGGATTTAGCGCAGGGGGAAACCGGTCCGCTCAAATCACAATCTTTCCAACTGGGTTGGGATGATGAAGAAGAGGATTATGACTTTGAATATGAAGACGAAGAGGATGATGACGACGATGACCTCTTCGATGATTCCGATGACCTCGATGACGACTTTGATGACGATTACGACGATCTGGATGATGAGATTGACGAATTCGACGAGGAGGAAGAAGACGAGGAAGAGGAAGAAGAGGATTTTTCCGAGGATGATGACGATTAATTCGTTTTAGATTTCGTTCCGATTGGCAAGCAAAGACCCCTTGGGGTCTTTGCTGCCTGTCTCTGTATCGGAGTTGTATGCTGGGATGGTGCAGGAGGGCACTGGGATCTCGTGCGGGATCTGGTTATTCGTTGGGACTCCATTCCCCTAAACTCTGCAAACAATCTTCCGCGATCTTCATGCTGTAATTCATCCCCCGGTCCTCTGGGTAGATCTGCACCATGGTGCAGAGATACACGTTCCGCATCGGGGTTTGGAACGACGGCCGTTTTTGCGAATAGTTCAAGGCAATGACGGGCTGGGCATAGTCGGCTTTGGAGAAGGTGAACGTTTGAATCTGATCCCGCTGGAAGGCCGGGAACAATTGTTCTAATTTGGTCAAGAACAAATCCTTGATCTCGGGCACCCGCATCGAATAATAGGGATGATCCTGGCTGAGATAGCGGGAGAGATACACCGGCACCAGATCCCCGTACCCCGGATCGGCAAACAGCCGGGTATGATCGATGACGGCGACAAACGGCGAGTCCGCATCGGTCACATTCAGCCAGTACACAGGGGAGATGGATTTGGGAATCCCCAGGACCATGGTAATATTGGCCTGATACGGGATCGCGGTTAGCGAGGTTTTATAGTTATCGGGCAGCGTGGGCACCATCTGCAGGAAAGTGGGAAGACTTGGCGTCACGATCACCCGGTCAAATTCATCAACTCCGTCCCGGGTGCGGATGGATACCCCGGTTTCGGTTTCCTGAATTTCTTTGACGAGGGTCCCGTATTTGAAGATGCCGCCTTGCTTTGTAATCGCTTCGGCCATGTGGTCAAATAATTGCCCCCAACCCCCTTGCAAATACCCCAGGCATTCGCCTGCCCCGTTTTTGGAACGAGTTCCGCCGCGTAATTTCACCTTGCCCCAAAACCACACCGCCGAAACCTGGCGATATGAATCCCCGAATTTCGAACGCAGCAGCGGTTCCCACAGCACACGGTAAGCCTGCTCGCCCATGTGGCGGATGATGAAATCTTCCGCAGTGATGGATTCTAAGGGATGGTAGTCATTGCGCCGTTTCATCGCCAGCACCGAAAGCCCAACCCGAAAGCGCGAGAGGAACGAGAGTGGCTTGAAGCGCAGCAAATCCATCGGGGTGGTAAAGGGATAGATAGTTCCTTGGTGTTCAAAACCAACCGACGAATTGCACCAATGCAGTTTCGTTTCCAGGCCAAACTCGTGCAAATAACGCTGGATGCAGGTATCGCTGGTGAAGACATGACGGTAAAACCGGTCCAGCAGGGTGTCCCCAAAGGGGATGGAGGCGGCCAGGCCGCCTGCGCCCCGTTCCCGTTCATACAAGAGCACCTCATGCCCCTTGCGGGTCAGATGGTACGCGAGGGTGCAGCCGGCCGCGCCTGCACCAATGATGGCATAGCGGGTGGTTGGATTAATGTTTTTCATCTAACAAAAGTTTGTATTCAATACTATCGACCAAGGCTTCCCACGAGGCTTCGATGATGTTTTCCGAAACACCCATGGTAATCCACTCGTTTTCGCCATCCGACGATTCAATCAACACCCGCGTCTTGGCGGCGGTGCCGCCTCCGCCATCGATGATGCGAACCTTGAAGTCGGTCAAGCGCAGTTTGCGCAGTTGGGGGTATTTCCGTTCCAGCGCCTTGCGCAAGGCGTTGTCCAGCGCATGCACTGGCCCATCGCCTTCGCCCGCCATGAAGAACATCTCATCCCCAATCCGCACCCGCACCGTCGCTTCCGACCACAAGTCACCCGAGGAATGCTGATCGACCAGCACGCGGTAGGCCACCAGTTCAAAGAAGGGTTTGTATTCATTCATTTCCTTGCGAAGCAACAACTCTAGCGAAGCGTCTGCCGCTTCGAAGAAATACCCTTCGTTTTCCAACTGTTTGATCCGCTCTAAAATTTGTTTGGCCAGGAGGGATGTTTTATCGATCTTCACGCCCATCGCTTCCAGGCGGGGGAAGATGTTGGATTGACCCGAGAGTTCCGAGATCAAAATCCGCTGCCGATTGCCCACCAGCACGGGATCGATATGCTCATAGGTGCGGGCGTCTCGCTGCACCGCGCTGACGTGAATCCCACCCTTGTGCGCGAAGGCGCTGAGTCCCACAAAGGGCTGGTTGCGCTGGGGCGCAATGTTGGCCAATTCCCAGATGTACAAGGCCAAACTGGTGAGGTCCTTCAAGTTCTCTTTGGGAACGACGTCCTTCCCCATTTTCAGCATTAAGTTGGGGATGACGCTGGAGAGATCGGCGTTGCCACAGCGCTCTCCAAATCCGTTAAACGTCCCTTGCACATGGCTTGCGCCGACTTCGACCGCCGCGACTGCGTTGGCGATGGCGCAGCCGGAATCGTTGTGGGTATGAATCCCCACCCGGCACTTCACGGTTTCCACCACCTTGCGGGTCATTTCCGCCACTTCAAACGGCAAGCGACCACCGTTGGTGTCACAGAGCACGATGCAATCCGCCCCCGCTTCTTCCGCGGTCTTGATGGTTTGCAGGGCGTACTCTGGATTGTTGCAGTAGCCGTCAAAAAAATGCTCGGCGTCATAAATGACGATGCGCCCGTGCTGCTTGAGATACGATACCGAATCCCGGATCATATCCAGATTGGCCGAGAGTTCGATGCGCAGGGCGTTGGTTACATGCAAATCCCAGGTTTTGCCAAAGATCGTGACCGCTTCGGTTTCCGCATCCAGCAGGGCGAGGATGTTGGGGTCTTCCTCCACCTTGTTTTTGGGATGCCGGGTGCTGCCGAACGCGGTGATCTTGGCATGTTTGAAATGGCATTCTTTAGCCCGCTTAAAAAACGAAATATCTTTGGGGTTGGATCCAGGCCAGCCACCCTCGATGTAGGAGATGCCAAACTCGTCCATCCGCTGAGCGATTTTGATTTTATCTTCTACGGATAGGTTGACGCCCTCGCCCTGTGTCCCATCCCGTAATGTCGTATCGAAAATTTCTACGGTACCAGTCAAAAAATCCACCGCCTTTCCACCTAACGTTGAACCATCCCAAAAGTGTATCCAGACAGTTCGTCCTGAAATTCCAGACAACGGAGTATTTTAGCGCAAATCCACGAAAAAACAGGATACACATGGACGGGGTGTGGAGAATATTCCCTGGGGGGGCGCCTTGGATATTGGACTCCAAGCGGAATGACCAGCCAAACGGCAGTGATTCGAAGAAATCGAAACGGCATTGACAGATAAGCAGAACCAACGCGACTCGCGGAAAGTATCCTGTTTGCGTTAAAAACAAGGCAACGCGGATAATCCCTCAACCCTGGGGGCACAAGTGACTCAATGAATAAGAGGTATTCGAACAATGCGCCCATAATATTGAAACATATCTGGATGTCAATACAAGATATTGATTTTCGATCGATTTTTAGATTTTTTTATCAGAATCCCACCAGGAGGGGAATTCTACGATGGTATCCACATGGAAGCCGAGTGGGGTCTGTCCGCGTTATCGCCTATCCAGATGCCTGACTCTATCCTTTTTAAAGACCTTGTGTAAGACTAGAATAGAAATTCTCTTGTTCTGTTGAACGGAATGGGAGGAACATGAAATTTGCGGATTCGTAAAGGAGAAACTCATGATTCGAACCCTCTGTCTGGCGGTTCTGACTCTCTGCCTGACCCTAGGTGTATGGGCGGGGGATACCCTGCGGGTGATGTCCTACAACATCCGGATGAATACATCGTCCGATGGCGTCAACGCCTGGCCGCATCGTAAGGATAAAGTGGCGGAAATGATCGGTGCCCGCTATCAAGCCGATGTGGCTGGCTTGCAGGAAGTCTTGGTGGAACAGTTGCGTGACCTGGAAGAAAGATTACCGGATTATGCCCATATCGGCGTGGCTCGGGATGATGGCAAGGAAGCGGGAGAGTTTAGCCCCATCCTGTACAGAAAAGACCGCTTTGAATTGCTGGAACAGAAGACCTTCTGGCTTTCGGAATCCCCGGATGTGGCGGGTACCAAGTCGTGGGATAGCGCCTGCAACCGAGTTTGCACCTGGGGAAAATTCAAGGAGAAGGAAAGCGGAAAAATTTTCTTTGCCTTCAATACCCACCTGGATCACATCAGCCAGGCGGCCCGGGATAACGGGACCCTGTTAATCTGGCGTATCTTGAATAACGTCTCGGGTACCCATCCCGTGGTTCTGACCGGTGATTTCAATAGCCGGGAGAACTCGTTTCCCATTCAGTTTTTAACGGGGAAGGCCAACAGCGGGGAAATGCAATCCGACCTCAAAAATACCCGGTATATCACAGAAACACCGGCTACCGGCCCGGTGGTGACGTTCACCTCGTGGGACAAACTGGGCCGGGGGGACAGCCCCATTGATTACATTTTTGTCCGAAACGGATTCAGTGTAGCCGAACACCACCACCTGGATGACAAGTACGGCGACTTTTTCCCATCCGACCATCTTCCGGTGTTGTCTGTGTTGAAATTTGAATAATTCTATTCCATCCAAGCAAAGAAGACGCAAAAAGAGCGGGCATGAAACATGCCCGCTCTTTTTGCGTCTAATGCTTTTGCCAGGGCCGTTTCTTCGGTTTTCCCATTTCAACCGGCTCTGGGGTGTGGGTCTTACGCCGAGGCGTCGGGTTTGGTTTCTTCAAATTCCTTGACCAGAATGGACATGACGAGAATGTCATGGTAGCGGTTGGCGGTGAAATGGGCCTCGCGCAGGCGGCCTTCAATCTGAAAACCGATGGACTGGTAAAGTTTGATCGCTTTTTCGTTGAAATCGAGGACATGCAAAAAAAGCCGGTGCAGGTTCAGTTCATGAAAACCGAAGCGCATCAGGGTGAGGAACGCATCCTTGCCATAGCCTTGGCCTTGGTACTTGGGGTCCAGGTAGAGGCCGATCTCGGCATGGGCGTTTTTATAATCGATATCCTTAAGGATTACATAGCCGATGGGCTCGCGGGCTTCGTCTTCGATAATGAAGCACTGGTAGGCGGGGTTGTGTGCGTATGATTCGTACCAACGCCGCTGTTCGACTTCGGAGGTGGGCAAACTGGTGAAATGGTAGGGAAAGATAGCGGGATGGTTGCGCCAGTGCCGCAGCCGTTCTCCATCCCGGTCTTCTAACGCGCGCAGGGTGATTTTTTCGCCTTGAATCATGAGGCCCTCCTGGGGACTAGATCGATTTTTCAAATGATATCACAGTGTCCACGACCCGGTCAATTTCTTCCTCGGACATATCGGGAAACAGAGGCAGGCTGAGGATGCGTTTCCACAGTTGTTCGGCGATGGGGCACTGTGCGTTTTGGGCGGCGTAGTAGGGATGCATGTGGATGGGGTAATAATGGACTCCCGGTGCGATGCCGTTTTGTTTGAGATGGGCGATCAGGCGATCCCGTTCCGGAACTTTGATATGATAGATGTGCCAGGCGGATTGGGCGTACTCCTGCTCGGGCGGGGTTTCGATCCAGGAATGGCTGGCGAACGCCTGGTTGTAGCGCTGCACGATGGCCCGGCGCTTTTGGTTGTTGGTATCCAGGCGGCTTAGTTGCACCAGGCCGATGGCGGCGGATATATCGTGCATGTGGTATTTGTACCCGAGTTCATTGACCCAGTATTGCCAGGCATAAACCCGGTCGCTGGTGCGGGTGAAGGTATCCTTGGAAATCCCCAGCCAGCGCATTTGCTTCAGGCGCCGTGCCCAGACATCGTTGTCGGTGGCGACCGCACCGCCTTCGCCGCAGGTCAGATTTTTGACAGCATGGAAGGAGAAGCAAGTGAGAGGGGAGAGATGTCCAATGATCTCGCCTTTATACGCCGCGCCGCAGGCATGAGCGGCATCTTCCACGATAAAGATATCCCGCTTCCCGATGACATCCCGCAGCCCCTCGAGGTCGCAGGGGTGACCCGCGTAGTGCACGGGGAGAATGGCTCGGGTTTGGGGGGTGAGTTTGCGGCGGACATCATCACAATTGATACACAAGGTGTCTTCTTCCACGTCCGCGAAGACCACCTTTGCGTCGCAGTATTCCACCACATGGGCGGTACTGACAAAGGTGATGGTGGGGACAATCACCTCATCTCCGGGCTGAAGATCGAGCATCGCCAGGGCGAGGTGCAGCGCGGCGGTGCCGGAATTAACCGCCACCACGTGGCGTACGCCAAAATAGGCGGCCAACGCGGTTTCGAACTGTTCG
>JAVFAP010000143.1:0-8409 GCA_034002445.1 bacterium
GATCTGGGAAAAATCCTGTGGTGCGATCCAAAAAGCCAGGGGCAGGTTGGTGAGAGCGGTCAAGAAATTCCCCATCATCACGGCCGGAACCGCGGAGGTATCGCGCTCGGAGCGGACCAGCAGGGTCATGACCGCGAAGAAGAAGCCCGAGCACAGCGCCACCGCGTTCCCCAGCCAATCGGCGGGTTGCAAGTCGCCCAGAAAGAAGAGAACCATGCCGAACAGGCAACACAGGACCGAGCCCATGCGGCCCAGGGTGATTTTTTCGTTCAGCCACAGGGCTCCACCCACCAATACCCAGGCGGGCATGGTGTATTGCAGAAAAATGGCGTTGGCGGCGGTGGTCAACTTGTTGGCGGTGACAAAACAGGTGACCACAAAGGCATACGAAATCGCGGTGAGCCAGCCCCGTGTGTTCAAGCGAAAGATAGAACTCCGCTTTCCTTGAGCCAGCAGGACGAGGAGCAGGAAAATGGCGCCGATCAAGGACCGCGTTCCCGAAATACTGAAGGCGTTGGCCTCGATCACTTTAATGCCCAGCCCGCCTGTTGCAAACAAAAAAACAGCGCCCAATACCGCGAATGTTGGATACATTAGTCAGCCTCGATAAGGAAGGATAGAACAATTCATGAGCATCGTAGCCGCTCTCTGGGCCTTGTCCATCCTTGGACCGCTGGGGGGCGGGGGCAAAAAAAGGATGGCCGCGGGGGCCATCCCTTTGTAAGCAGAGAGGAGAGAGGCGGGGAAATCAAACACTGTTGTTGATTTCACAATACGAAGAGGCCGGAGCCTTATCATCCTTGGCTCCAACCCAAATAATATCGCCATAACTGCGCAAGCCGTTGGAGGATTGGTAGATAAAGTTGGGTTTGCCTTTGACGCATTGTCCATCGCGTTGGCCCCCCCAACTGTTGATGTTATCCGGGCCCCAACTGTTCAACCGCCAGATATACCCCCACGCGCCGGACACGTTCCAGGTGGATCCGTTCATCCAGCCGTTGACGTAGTCGTAGGCGGAACCCCATTGGGCGTAATCGCTCTGGTTGGCCCAGGTGGCGAAGGGATCTTGCGGGATCGCGCTGATATACGCAATGGGCGTGGTCATGCGGTAAAAACGGATTTCGTTGGGGTGAAAATAATCCCCACTCCCCGCGACCCGCGCTTTTGAACAAGTGGGGTAGGCGTTTTCATCCATCTTGTACATCTCCAGCGCCTTGCTGAGAGTATTCATATCCGAAACACACCGCGCAATCTGTGCCCGGATTTGGGCATTCATAAAGTTTGGTACGGCGATCGCGGCGAGGATACCAATAATCGCCACCACAATCAGGAGTTCAATCAGCGTAAAACCTGCATTACTTCTCATCACTTACCTCCAAAACAAAAAAAGTATGGACCGGGTACCCGGCCTGGTTGAATCCCCTCTCCACATGATCCTCTCATGTCACGTGGAGACGGTGTTCGAGTGAATTCTAAAGGAACCAGGCGAAAAGGGAAGATAAAATCGCTGGAACGAGAGAATTAATTTTGATGGACAAGCCCTGTGGAAATGGATAGAATATCAATTCAAAATATGTTGGATCGGAGTTGTGCGAATGAAGATATTGTCCCTTTTCAGTTTTATTCTAGCTCACTTATCCCTCGCTCCATTGTTTGGTCTGGCGGAAGAACCCAAGGTCCCATCGATTCACGAATTGAAAGTCCAAGATATCGATGGCAAGGAAGTGGAATTGAAAAAGTATAAGGGGAAGGTGCTGTTGATCGTCAATGTGGCTTCCCAATGCGGTTTCACCAAGCAGTATGCCGACCTGGTCAAACTGCAGGACCAATACAAGGACAAGGATGTGGTGGTCATGGGATTCCCCGCCAATGAATTCGGCGGCCAGGAACCCGGCAGCAATGAAGAAATCAAAAATTTTTGCAGCACCAAATTTGAGGTCGAGTTCCCCATGTTTGCCAAGGTCGTGGTGAAGGGAAAGGAAATCGTTCCTCTGTTCCAGTATCTTACCACTGCGGAAAACCCTGACTTCAAAGGGAATATCAAATGGAATTTCGAAAAATTCCTGGTCGGTAAGGATGGCAAACTGCTGCGCCGCTACCGCAGCACGGTCAACCCGGTCAGCGAAGAGATCACCAAGGCGATCGATGCCGCGCTAGAGAAAAAATAATTCATCCCTACTGTTATCCATCCAGGGCGGGCAAGTGTTATCCGCCCTGGTTTTTATTTACGCCACCCCTCGTTTTTTTATGAAATATTTTTGCTGATCGGGGATAAGCATCCATGACAGCACCATTCTATTCAATACTACAAAGGATTGTTTTATGAGAAGAACCGTTTTCTTTCCCTCTCCGTACTGGCTGTGGGCAGTTTGCTTTGTCTTGAGTCTGGTTGGCCCTTCCTCCCAGGCCGCGGAGCCAGGGATCACCCTCTACGTGCCGGAAGGCGCCCGCGCCGCTCGGGTTTTCGATGATTCCCGCACCACGCTGCCGGAAGAGTACGCAACCAAGGCCATGGCGCACTTTGTGCCGGGTTCGTATTCTCTTCCTCTCACGCCAGGCACTTACCCCCTCACGCTGTTCGCGCGAGTCGAATACGGCCCGGGGAGGGAAATGAGCCTGGCTTCCGAACCCGGAACTGTTACCGTATCGAAGCCTTCGCCGGATTGGCTGGATTACACCATTACCCAGAAATTTGTGTACGCGGATAAAACACTGACCCTGACCATTGATTATCTGGGGACACCCATTATCGATGGCGTGGCGGAATCGCGGGAGTATACCGTGAACGAACCGTTTTTGACCGATACCCTCTATCTGACGGGCATGGTGGAAAAAGACGGGCAGCAAGAGTATCTGCGTTTTTCATCAGAAGATTACGCCTCGCTTCCGCTGTATCTGTTCCAGGTGAATCTGGAAGGGGATCAGGAAATCCAACTTTATGTCCGCTGGCAGCCGCCCATGGCGGGGTCCGGTCCGGCCAATGTGGTGTATGCGGATGTGCGGATTGACGAAGGGCAGCGAATCCAGACCGGCTACTGGAATCTGGTCTATTCGGCGGTCCATCACAATTGGGATGAAAAATTCTGGGTTCTCTTCGATCAACCCCTTGGGGATGCCTATGGTGTGGCGGTGTTCACACGCAATGTGCATGATGTCGAACCCCAAGAGGTCTACACCCTGGACCAGAATCTCAACCGTCTGCGGACGATCCCCCTCGAAAAAATCAGCAAAACCCCTGCCGAATCATTGCCTCAACCCTCCCATGCTAAGGCGTGGAGCCTCTATTAATCCCGTTCGTTCTGTGTTGGGTGTGGTGTTTGGATAAAACAAACCGCGTGGTTCCCCTGATGGGGAGCCACGCGGTTTCTGTTTCGTTTCTTCGATTATTTCCTCGGCCTCGCGGGTCTAGTACAGAATCCACTCTTTGACCGGTGTCCGGATGGGTGGAATCACTTCTGTCGTTTCCTCCTTGGTGTAGGTTGACACCGTATAATACCGCAAGGGCTGAAGGTTGGCATCCACGGTGTAGACCTGCAATCCCAGGCCGTCTTGATAGAGGGTTTTGACCACGATCCCCACGGCTCCTTGCAGCGGGGTGTCGAAGAGAACCAGGTATTCCTCGTCGCTGTTGTGCCGCTTGCAGGAATACTCCAAGTTCCAAAACCGGTCCTGGGTAAGGGATTGCCCTTCGAGCAGGATGTCCGCATAGACCAAACGGGCCGGGGTACTGCCATGACGGATCGCACGCCAACGCTGGTAGAGGCGAAGCCGGTGCCCGCCTTCAAGGACAACATCGCTCAAGAACAGGGGCAAGGTGTCATGTGTCGCGGAGGCGTATCGGACGGATTGCTCGCCCCGCCGGCCCCACAGATCCAGATACATCACCGTGTCCGGATCGAAAACCAAGGTGTGGGTTTCCAGTTTGCCATCCGTGACAAAGACCTTGAAATCGGAGAGGGTAAGGGCAATTTCCTCTTCTCCGAAAAAGAACGATTGAGTATATGTGAAAAGATAATAGGTGTAGTACCCTTCGATTTTTTCAACCGTGAGCCGTCCCGCATCCGCCGGGGGAAGGAGTTCCCGTTTCGGCCCGAATTCAAACCGCTCGATAAGATTCTGGGTATAAGTCCCCGGCTGGATGGGGAGCAGGTGATCCCCCTCGATGAATGTGATCAGGGATTTTCCCGCATAAATCTCTTCCACCGGCAGAAAGTCCTGAAAGGTGTTGCCCATCTGGGTACCGGAGGGGATATGCAGGGTGATGGGCTGCTCTGGCTGGGGAATGAGGCGGTCCGCGAACAGCGTGGGGCGGATCTGCTTGATGAACAACTGGCCTTCATCAAATTTAAACTCCATATCCATCACCACATCCTCCCGCGACACATTGGGGCTGGGCAGGGGCATGGTGGCATCGATATTCTGAACGACGGTGCCTAATTCGAGCAACTGGGCCTCGCTGAGTATCCATTCTCCGGGGGGCATGAGCGAGGAGCCGCGCAGGCGGCGGATTTCCATGGAGCCATCCGGGTTGGGATAAATCGCGTTTTTTTCGGGTACAATCCCTGTTCCCGGCTGCACGACACTTTCGTCCCCTAGTTGCACATTGACGACGAGATAGTCCTTCGTTCCTGCCGCCAAATCACCCGAAAACACCACCCCGTTGCTGTCTTCATCGGGGAAGGATTGCGTGACCAGAATACCCATCCGCACCGCGCTGGGATCGATCTGGTAATATGCCCGTTCTTCCACCGCGCGGGGATTCCAAAGGCTGGCCCACACTCGTTTCAATCCGCGTTCGATGGTTCGTTCTTTTTTCTTGCTGGAGTCGCACTTGGAGGGGCCAGACTCATCCCCATCTAGTTCATCCTGCATGCAGACTGTGGTGGAGTCATAGAGCCCCGCGCCGGTGAAAAGAAGGTCATCCTCCGCGTTGGAGGAAGAACGGAAGCGGACCCGGGCGAACTCGGATTGAAACACGGTGAGGATAGTTTGCCGGATTGAATCCAGGACGGAAGGCGGGATGGTCCCGTAATCCTCCATGTATTCTTGAAACTGGGTCAATGCCTGCACCCGCACGCGTGAATCGCTGCGGAATGCCTCATCCGCGAAGAGATGCTGGATATAGGTCTCGTACGAAACCCATTGGGTTGGGTTTTTGTAGTCTGGGATAACATTGTCTTTCATATACTGTGTGTAGTACGAAAAAGGGATCGCAAAGCCCTGCACCTGGTAGGCCGGATCGAGAAACGCATAGAGCTGGGCCAGCCCAGCCGCTTTGCCGCCAATGCGGGTCACCCAGGCTTCTTTGGGCTGTTCCGCCAGGCTTTGCAATGGTTCCAGGGCGTGGTAACTCTCATCTGGTACAGGCAGGGGCTCTAATTTGGGCCGGTGGGCTTGCCAAAAGGCTTCGGCTTCTTCGATGGTAACGCCGGTTTCGACTCCATACCCTTCTTCGGTAACTTTGAAGCGGACCAGTTGCCCCACATACGGCGTGAATTGTTCCCGGGCCTGATTGACAAACACGTTGGGAGTTCCCCGGCGTAGCATGCGCACGTTAAGATGTGAAAGTTCGCCCTGCGGAGTTCCAGTGACAACGCCTGCCACCACGGTCTCGATATCGGTCGGGGCTTCATCCACCACAACCAGATCCTGCCAGCCAATTTCTCCCGTGGTCATCGCGTCCGCCAGTTCCTGGAGGGTAAAGAGGCGGACCCGGCCATAGTTGATGGCGGGGGAATACGCCTCATACGCGGGCAGGGTGAGGCCTTCGGGCAGATAGATCGAGAATCCAGGATTACTCCATTGCCGTGCGGCCGCTTGTTCCACTTGGGTCATCGGGGCGTAGGCAAAGGGCCGCAAGGCGATGGCTTTTTCCAGCACGCGATACACCTCGCTGGCTTGCGGCTGGGTGATGGGATTACCGGCCAAGGTCGCGATGTTGAACCCATAGACGGTTTGACCGGACTTACTTTGAAACTGGAACAGGGCTCCGGCGTAGTACTGTCGGTTGGGCTCCAGCACATCCTGCAAGTAGTCATTCATGCTCCACCCCCCAAAGAAGTCTGGAAGTTCGTGGATCAGAAAATCGAAATGCAGGGGATAGCGGTTTACATCATGGATCGCCAGCGATTGAAACGCGGCTTCAGCCTTGGCGGGCAAAATGTATTTTCCTACCCGGCGCAAATCGGGCCGGCTGTGGTCTGCGATGGAATACTGAAGAAACACACTTTCATCCGCGATCGTGGAGATCCAAACGGGATTCTGGGCAAACGCGGAGGACACTGAAAAAAAGAATAGGGTAAAAAGGATGAAACGGGATAACATAAAGACCTCTCTTGATTCGATTTCTTTATAACAGTATCGCAGGGAGGTCAAAATCTTTCAAACTTTTTATTCGCTCCGATGGGAGGGATGCAGGAGGGATGGTTGTTTTTATGAACAACCACAGGCGAAAGCCAGCGGCGGAATTGCAGATCTACCGCCGCTGGCCTTGAATCGTATTTACCTGGTGAGGACAGCGGCCCAGTAGCCATTCGGCTCTGGCGTTTTGATTTCTACCGCTTTCCCGCCTTGGATGGATTCTGGATCGCTCAATGTGGATTTTTGGATATCCAGCCACACCAGGTTCCATTCGCCGGGTGCGGCGGAGAGGTCCAGTTTCACCTGGCCTCCATTGGGGAAATAAAGGGCATACTGCTGGCCTTCACAATAGGTCAGGTAGGCCTCGTTATCTTCCCGCTCGCTCAGAAGATGGCTTTTGGCGTCTGGCTGGCAGGTGAAGATATCCATGCAGAAAAGCAGGGCCCGCATACTTCTCAGATTGACTTGGGCGAGATCACTCAGGCCCAGGCCGCTATCGGGCCGATGAAAGCGGGTTCCCGCCAGGCCGCCGAAGATATTGCGCCAAAACCGTTCCTGCCCATCGCGGGTGTTGCCAAATCGACCCGTATCCGCGCCATAGATTTTGACGGTGTTGATGGGGCGGATGGCTTGGGCGGTGGATTCGCGGGCCCATTGGATGTTATCCCAATGCACTTGGCCCTTGTTGTGATTGTTTTGCGAAATATCGACAAAGGTATAGATTTCGGGATGATTGTACAGCGGGTGGTGTTCCTCACTTTTGATGTCCCAGGCGTCAAACATGTCCGTGCAGTAGACATTTACCCCGGCTTCTTTGGCTTTGCTCTGGATGAAGGCGATCCAGAATTGCCCCCAGGCGGCAGGGGTGTTGGTCTCGTTATCCATACAATACAGCACATTGCCGTGGGGCAGGGAAAGCGAGAGGAGTTTATCCACAAAACGTTCCTGGTATATCCTGAAGGTGTCGAATTTGGGTTGGTACCGCTTCATGCCGGGGACGGAGTGAAAAAAGACTTGCTTGTCGCTGCCGGGATGATCGGGGTATTGTTCTTCAAAACCCGTTTCTTCGTAGGTGTAGGTGATGTTGTTTTTGGGATTGTAGGGGTGGATGTCCCAGTTCTTTTGGGCGTAATCGAAGCGGTCGAAGACTTCGATCTGGACGATAATCCCCAGTTCTTCGGTCCATTGCAGCATGTGGGCGAACCGCTGCCAGTAGGCCTCGTCCCATTGGTCCAGGTCATACTTGCCATTGTCCAGTTTTTTGAAGGGATACAATTCAAATCCTTTGTCTTGCCTGTCCGACATGGTGTTGCGGATGTAGTTTCCCCCACAACTGGCCAGGAGTTCCAGGTGTGGCTTGAGATCTGGCCATTGAAACAGGTTGTCATCATCGGTCCCGCCCAAGAGAACCACCGGCTTGCCTTGATATAGCCAGTAGTGCGGATTTTCGGGATTGGGCTGGATTCGCAGCGAATTATCCGCCAGGCAGGGCGCGATGGCGATGAGCAAGAGTAGGGTTAGCAGAGCGGATCGAAAGGTTGGGTTCATGCGTTTCATTGTCTCCTCCATGGTAGGAAATTCAGGATTTTTCTACCATACAGGATCAAGGGGGGAATGGCTAGTTCTTTAATATTGAAACCATTCCATGATTCAATCGTAGGAGTGCAATGAAATCAAAAAGGAGGGGACCCAGGCCGATGGGGCTGTCCCCTCCGGCCTGGAGTGTTTCATTAACGGATCAAGTTAAGGAACATGGTGTTTTGCAGATTCAAAGCTTGTGTTTGCACCGCGAAGGTGGCTTCCATCAGCATTTGATTCGTAGCCATCCGGCTGGATTCAAGAGCGAAATCGGTATTCATCTGCCCCGAATAAGAGGCCGTGATGTTTTCGGAGGTGACCGCCAGTTGGCTGGCATTCTCTTGCAGCCGGTTGGCAAACGCCCCGAGGCCGCTTTGGGAAAGTCCGGTTTGATTCAGCGCTTCGTCGATGATATTCAAGGCTTCTTCAACCCCGCCAGGTTGGGTGATATCGATATCACTCAGCATTCGG
>JAVFAP010000144.1:0-8406 GCA_034002445.1 bacterium
CGACGCTCTTCCGATCTCTTCGTTGACAACCGACCACGTCGATGCCCTTCTCAGCAAGGGGATCCTCCATCTCGATGATATTATCGAGGCTGGCGTGGAAGGACTTGTTTCCGAGGATGAAGAAGGCGGAATCGATCAAAGCACAGCGGAACAAATTGTTAATGAGGCTCATGAATTGTTGCGCCAACGGGAAAGCCACTCTGGCGAAGACGAAATATAGGATCTTTCCTCTTTTTCCTGTTCCTTGTTCTTTTGAGGGGATTGGTTCTCTTCTCCCTTTTTCCCTTCCCGATTGTTTCCCCTGCCGAGGGGCCCTCGATCGCCGTTCCAAAGGGACATGTGTTCCGATGCACTATGTGGGAGATTGGCCGAATGGAGGCTTGGCGCACTGTCGGCGGCCGGGACAATTCACTGAGTCGATACCGGTCCATCCAGAACCAAAGATCTTTGCTACGGGTGTCTTTCCGGTCGGCACCTTGGCAATGACGAGACATTCTACCTCCAACCGCGTCAGCCGGGCGGGACTGCGATCCCCTTATCCCTCGCCTGACACGTCTCGTCAATCATTCGTCCCCCGGCCTGCCCCTCAACCAAGCGGGCCGGATAATGCCCGAGGGTATGGAGTTGAGACATTTTCAAAGGAAGTGGAGTAAGAACAAATTAATATGAGAATACACCAAGTTGCCCGAAAATATCATCTGGAAAATAAACAAATTCTGACCTACCTTGAATCCATCGGCATGGAAGGGAAAAGCCACAGCTCTTCCATTGACGATGGGACCTTAGAACTCTTACTCCAACATTTTGGAAAGATCGAAGCCCCTAAACCCAAGGAAGAAGATCACTCCAACCGCTTCGCCAAGGTGCGCCGTCCCAAAGGCTGGAAACCCTCTCCCCACGACGAAGAACCTTCCTTCATGACAGATTCTGCTCCGGGTTCTGATCAGGATTCAGGGATCCAGCTGCAATCTGTCCGCGAAACGAAACCAGAATCCCCTTCTTCTCCTGAATCCAAAGAAGGAATCATACCCACTCCGGAAACGCCCAAAATTCAATTCCGTGTGATTGAACGGCCCCTCCCCGAGGCTCCGAGTGAACCGCCTGTAGAACCGGCTCGCCCCCAACGCGAAGCCCCAGCCAGCCCTAGGGCTGATTCATCTCTCGAATCGACGGCATCCCAATCCCAGAGCGCCAAATCTCATATCGAAAAGAAAATGGAACCCCCAGTGAAACCAGCGGTTGAACCACAAGCCAAAGATGAACACATTCCAGCCACCTCGGCCGGTACAGCGCCTTCCTTCCCCGTTCAGGAACCGGCACGCCCGAAAGATATGCCTCGACCGGCCACTCCCTCTCCTGCCGAGCCCCGGGCCGAGGATGCCTCATCCAAAAAAGAGAGCCGGGGGAAAAAGAAACGGCCACCCAAACCCCTCAAAAAACAAAAACTCAAGACGGTTGTGCTCGAACCCAAAGTCGAATCCAAGGATATTATTATTGAAGCTCCTGATGTGGATGTCGAAGAGGTCGAGACTCGTGCCCCTCTCTCCAAGGATGATAAAGAGGCCGCGGCCAAGCACGATCAGGATGAAGCCATCCGCCGCGAAATCCAAAAACTGAAACTCAAACAAAAACGCGCAACCGATAAACCCAAAACCAAGGATGCCACCCCCGCCAAGCGGACCGAAGTCCGCAAACCCCATCCCCAGGTTAAAGGGAAAGGCAAAAAAGCCTGGAAACGCGAAAAGCGCGAACGCTTGGAACAGCAAATTGCCGCCGAGGAACAGCGCATCAAACGCGATAAAACGGTCCTGAAAATCCACGAGGCTACCACCGTCGCCGATATCGCCGATGGCTTGGGGATTGCCCCCAATGAACTGATCCAAAAACTCATCATGATGGGGGTGATGGCTTCCATCAACCAGCGCCTGGATAAAGAAACGGTGCAAATCATCGCCGATGACTACGGATTCGCCGTGGAAGAAGTCGATCTCTTCGATAGCGAAATCTTCTCCCAAGTCTGGGAAGATGACATGGACGAGTCCCGCATGGTCTTCCGGCCCCCCGTCGTTACCATCATGGGCCACGTCGACCACGGCAAAACCAAACTTCTGGATGCTGTGCGCAGCTCCGATATCGTTTCCCAGGAAGCAGGGGGCATCACCCAGCACATCGGTGCCTACTACGTAGCCACCCCAGGCGGGGATATCGTCTTTCTCGATACCCCCGGTCACGCGGCCTTTACCGCCATGCGCGCTCGCGGCGCCATGGTCACGGATATCGTGATCCTTGTGGTCGCCGCCACCGATGGGGTGATGCCGCAAACCGTCGAAGCCATTCACCACGCCAAAGCGGCTGGGGTGCCGATCATCGTCGCGGTCAACAAGATCGATCTGGAAGCCGCCAATATGGATCGCACCAAGCAACAACTGGCCGAACACGGCTTGATTCCCGAAGAATGGGGCGGCAACACCGTCTTGGTCCCCATCTCCGCCAAACAAAAGATCGGGATCGAGGATCTGCTCGAAGCCGTCTTGCTCCAGGCAGAATTACTGGAACTCAAGGCCGACCCCGATTGCCGCGCCCGGGGTACCATTATCGAAGGCCGCCTCGAACAAGGCCGGGGCCCGGTCGCGACCGTCCTGCTCCAACAGGGCCGCCTGCATGTCGGCGATCCCTTCGTAACCGGCGTCTTTTCCGGGCGGGTGCGCGCCATGCTCAATAACCGGGGCGAGCACATTGACGAAGCAGGCCCTTCGACTCCGGTCGAAATTCTTGGCAACGAAGATGTCCCCAGTGCCGGCGATCCGTTCATCGTGGTGCAGGATGATGCCCAAGCCAAACAGATCAGTTCCCGCTTGCAACAAATTCAGCGGGAACGCGAAATGCGCCGCACTCGCCACGTGACCCTGGAAGATCTGCACGCCCAAATTCAACAAGGGCAGATCAAGGAACTGCAGATCATTGTCAAAGGCGATGTGCAAGGCTCGGTCGGGGCGGTTTGCGAAAGCCTTCTCAAGATCGAAAGCGACAAAGTGCGCATCGATATCATCCATAGCGGCGTTGGTGCGATCACCGAATCCGATGTCATGCTCGCCTCCGCTTCCAATGCCCTGATCATCGGCTTCAATGTGCGGCCCTATGCCCATGTCAGCGATCTCGCCAAGCGGGAACATGTCGATATCCGCACTTATCGCGTCATTTACGATGCGATCAACGATATCCGCCAGGCGATGACCGGGATGCTGGAAAAAACCAAGGTCGAAAAACAAATCGGCATGGCGCAGGTTCGCGAGGTCTTCCGCCTCTCCCGCGGCATCAGTATCGCCGGGTTGATGGTTCAACACGGGCAAATGGTGCGGAACAAACCCATCCGTCTTCTGCGGGATTCGGTGGTGGTCCACGAAGGAAAATTAAGCTCGCTCAAGCGCTTCAAGGACGATGTCAAGGAAGTCGCCGCCGGATTTGAATGCGGGATCGGGATCGAAAACTTCAACGATATTCGCCCCGGAGACTTGGTCGAATGCTACGAAGTCACCGAAGTGGCCCAGACCCTCTGACCACCGGCACGCTGTTTCGATTCGAGGAAGGGGAGTCGTGACCGTCGGGATTCTCGAACTCCTTTTGCACATTCCCGATGCGGGGTCATTGAAAGCGAAGCGCAAAATCACCCTCAGCATCAAGGATCGGATTCGCCGCCGGTTTAACGTCTCTCTGGCCGAGACCGAGGGACAAAACACTTGGCAGACGTGTGGCTTGACCATCGCGATGGTCGCCTCGCAAAAAACCGCGATCGAACGGGAGTTCGCCCATATTCTCAATCTTATCGATTCTGTCCCCGAAATCGAGGTGATGGATCAGTGGGTGGACTTCCTGTAAGCAACAGAGACGGCCTGAAGGTTTAGGTAAATGACCCAAAAAAAGACATATCGTATCGCGCAAGTGAACCAACTCCTGCGCGAAGAAATCGCCAGCATCATCCTCACCGAACTGCAGGATGAGCGACTGCATGCCATCGGCATCACCGAAGTGCGCGCCTCCCGCGATTTAAAACATGCCCAGGTCTTCTTCTCGACTCATGTGCGGGAAAGCGGAAGCCAGTTTGAAGAATTGATCCAGCAATCCGCTGGCCATATTCGCAAACTCCTCTTCCACCGCTTGCATCTTCGCCATATCCCGGAACTCCTGTTTCGCTATGATGAATCCTTGGATCAAGCCGAACGGATCTATGAGATGTTGAAAACCGTCGATACCGGGACCGATGACGAGCTGGCCGAAGAGGAAACCCAAGAATTGAATCCAGAAGAAAAATCAGACGAATGAAGAAAAAAGAGTTTCGTTTTAACGGGGTTTTGAATATAAATAAACCTGCCGGGATGACCTCTCACGATGTGGTGGATTATATCCGGAAAATTGCCAAGATGCGCCGGGTTGGCCATACCGGCACCCTGGATCCCATGGCGACGGGGGTTCTTCCCCTTTGCTTGGGGCAAGCGACCAAAATCGTCCAGTTTCTCATCGCCCAAGATAAAGAATATATCGTTGAAATGAAGATGGGCGTGGTGACCGATAGCCAGGATATGACAGGGGATATCACGGGTGAATTCCCCGTTCCCCCCCTGACCGACGCGGATATCTTGCACGTCTTTTCCCAATTCACCGGAGAAATTTGGCAGACTCCCCCCATGGTTTCCGCGAAGCATCATAAAGGTCAGCGCCTCTATGAATTAGCCCGGAAAGGGGTTGAAGTCGAAAGAGAGCCATGTAAGATATTCATTCACGATTTGGTCTTGGAATCGATCGACTTGCCCTTGATCCGCTTCCGTGTAACCTGCAGCAAGGGGACCTATATCCGTACCCTCTGCCATGACATGGGGCTCGCCTTACAGAGCGGGGCTTGTATGTCTGGCTTGCTCCGCTCGCGCTGCGGGGCGTTCGCGATTGACGGCGCGGTCGATTTAATGACATTGCAGGGACCAGAGGATATTGAACAACATTTATGCAGCCTCAACGACGCCCTTTCTTCCATTCCCTCAGTTTCGGTTGGAACGGAAGGCAAGGCTTCGATTCATTGTGGCAGAAGTCTTTCCGGCGGGCTGATTACCCGCCGCAACGGGAATTTTCAATCGGGTGCGCTGGTGCGGGTCACCGCGCGGGATGGATCGTTATTAGGACTGGGGCAAGCGTTGCTTGGTTCCGATCAACTTGACGCCTTCGCCGGGAATTTGCAAGTGATTAAACCCATCAAAGTCCTTTGAGACCATCTTCACCCCGGCGGAAACACCGGAAGATTTCTCACAACATAAAAAAAACCAAATTGCTTATTAAAAACAAAGGGAGTATACGGCCTTGTCCATCACATTGGAAAGAAAAAAAGAACTGATCGAAGAATACAAAGTCCATGGTTCGGATACGGGTTCCCCGGAAGTGCAGATTGCTGTCTTGTCCGAACGAATCCGCAATCTGACCGAACACTTTAAAACCCACAAAAAAGATCATCATTCCCGTCGGGGCTTGCTGATGCTGGTTAGTCGCCGCCGTCGCTTGTTAGACTATTTGAAGGGCAAGGAAGTCAACCGGTATAGAGAAATCATCCAAAAGTTAGGGCTGCGCCGCTAACTTACCGGATATCCGAGAGAACGCGCCTTGGCGGTCTGGCCCCGCTTTTCTACAGGGCATGGATTCCATCCGGTTGCTCTTCTCTCACCTGGTTTCGAATCCATGCACTGGCTATCCAATCCGTCTATCCCCTCTCCTGGTTCTTGCACATCGAGCCAGGAGAGGATGGTTCCCATCGTGAAATGTCTTCTTGGCTTGACTTGATTTGCGTGGCTGAAGTAGCCAGTGAATGCTTTACCGAAATATCATAGTTCACAAGATTCCAGCGCGAATGGAAGAGATGTTGTTTCCCACCACCCCGATTAGGGGGACAGAGGTCCTTCTACCTCTTTCGCCCTAGTCTGGGTGTAGGGTGCTGTTTTTTCCTTTCTCTTCTTTCTTCCGCGCTGTTTCCCCCGGATCCCTGCCCACCCTTCTCGATACCCGGATGGGGGGCGATCCAAATTGAATTACCTTCTCTCCCTCTTGATAGGGCGGAATGGAAAGAAAGGACATCACCCCATGAGTGAAGTAACAATTGTTTCCCGCGAGATCGCGGGAAGACCCCTGAGTTTGGAATCCGGCCGCATGGCCCGGCAAGCCGGCGGTTCTGTCATCGCCCGCTACGGCGATACCATGGTTTTTGCCGCCGCGACCATGGCCAAGGATTGCAAGGAAGATCAAGACTTTTTCCCCCTCACGGTGGATTATCGCGAAAGCCGATATGCGGCTGGAAAATTCCCCGGTGGCTTCTTCAAACGCGAAGGCCGCCCCTCCGAGAAAGAAATCCTCACTTCTCGCTGCATCGATCGCCCCATTCGCCCTCTCTTCCCCGAAAATTTCAAAAACGAAGTCCAGGTTCTCCTCAACGTCATCTCGTATGACCAAACCAACGAAGCCGAACTTCTGGGGATGATCGCCGCCTTTGCCGCCCTGGAAATTTCCGATATCCCCTTCCACGGTCCCGTGGCGGCGGTACGCGTTTGCAAGATCGATGGCCAACTGATCGCCAACCCACCGGTGAATGATATCGAAAAGGCCACCCTGAATTTGACCATCGCCGGAACCCGCACCACCATCAACATGGTTGAAGGCGGTGCCCAGGAAGAACCCGAAGAAGTCTTCCTCGAAGCCTTGGACCTGGCTCAGGATGTACTCAATGAAATCTGCACCCTCATCGAGGATTTCCGTGCCCAGTGCGGTAAACCCAAATATGAAGTGCCCGTCAAGGAACCCAATCATTTCCTCCTGAAGCGCATTGGCGAACTGGCCACCCTGCGCATCAAGGAAGCCAATGTAATTCTGGATAAGCATGAACGCCAGTCCGCGATCGACTTGGTTCTGGCGGAAACCACCGCCACCATTACGGAAGAACTGAAACAACTCTATCAAAATAAAATTGATAGTGGCGAACTGCCCCACTTGCAGGCCGAAGAATCCTATCTGCGCGACCTCAAGGAAATGCCCATGATCTTCCACGATCTGGAGCGCAAGATTGTCCGCGAAAAAATTCTGACCGAAAAAGTTCGCAGCGATGGCCGCCGTTTAACCGATATCCGCACCATCACCTGCGAAGTCAGTTTACTCCCCAGTGTCCACGGCTCCGCGCTGTTTACTCGGGGACAAACCCAGTCCTTGGCCACGACCACCCTTGGCACCGTTTCGGATGAACAAAAAGTGGATGGCTTGGATGAAGAATACTTCAAAAAATTCATGCTCCACTACAACTTCCCCCCCTACTCGGTGGGCGAAGTGCGCCCCGCTCGGGGGCCGGGACGGCGAGAAATTGGCCACGGTGCGCTGGCCGAACGGGCGATTCTTCCCATCCTGCCGGATTACGAGGTCTTCCCCTACAGCATCCGCAGTGTATCCGAGATCATGGAATCCAACGGCTCGTCCTCCATGGCGACTGTGTGTGGTACCTCTCTCTCCCTGATGGACGCCGGTGTCCCTATCAAATCCCAGGTGGCGGGCATTGCCATGGGTCTGATCAAGGAAGGTGACCAGTACGCCATCCTTTCCGATATCCTTGGCCTCGAAGATCACCTCGGCGACATGGACTTCAAAGTGGCGGGAACCCGCAATGGCATCAACGCCTTCCAGATGGACCTCAAGATCGAGGGGATCACCCGCGAAATCATGGCCGAAGCGCTGGAACAAGCCCGCCAAGGCCGCTTGCACATTCTGGGCATTATGGATGAAACCCTGCGCAATCCGCGCCCGCAGCTCAGCCCCAAGGCGCCGCGCATCCACATGATGACCATCGACTCCGAAAAAATTCGTGATGTCATTGGCCCCGGCGGTAAGATGATCCGCAAGATCATTGCGGATACCGGCGCCCGCATCGATATTGATGACGATGGCCAAGTAGTCATTTGTTCGGATGATGAAGAGAGCGGCCGCAAAGCCCGCGAGTGGATTGAGTATCTCACCGAAGAGGTGGAGATTGGTCGCATCTACAAGGGCAAAGTCACCCGCATCTCCAACTTTGGCGCTTTTGTCGAAGTCCTTCCGGGCCAGGAAGGCCTGGTTCATATCTCCGAACTGGCTGAACAACGAGTCAACGTCGTGGAAGATATCGTCACCGAAGGCGACATGGTCGATGTCAAGGTGATCGAGATCGACTCCCTGGGACGGATCAATCTCAGTAAAAAAATGGCCGACCGTGAACTGGGCCGTACCCCCAAGGAAGAATATCAGGATCGGGCCCGGAGTGATCGGAGCGGCGATCGTGGCGGTGACCGGGGCGGTGACCGGGGCGGTGACCGGGGCGGTGATCGCGGCGGCCGGGACCGGGGCGGCCGGGATCGG
>JAVFAP010000145.1:0-8406 GCA_034002445.1 bacterium
GCCCCCCCCCCTTACTCTTGTAAAACTATAGAGACAAGATGTTTCTATTGCGAGAGACACTTCAGAAAGTGTATTTTTGCCATAGTAAACACGTTGCTTTTCCCTGAAGGGCATCTGTTAGATTTTAAAGGAGATCGATCATGAGAAAATCAGCCAAAATCGATCGAAAATAATTTGGGGTTTATGATCTTATTAACGAAAGAGGAGAAGAATGATGACAAAACGAATACTGCAAAATGTATTTTTTCAGGTACTCATAGTTATTGCCGTCCATAGTGGCGAAACCAGCACGAACCTGGATTTGTTCAGATCGTATTTCCAGGCGGGAGAGACGGTGGCGAAGCAATTCCAGGCCGGCGATACCTTGATTACCGGCACCTATACCCAATTGAACCAGAATTTTCATCACGCCTTCTGGCAAGCGAATTTACGGAACCGGGAAGGCCTGAACAGCATTCGTCTCTCCGAGACCGTAAAAGGAATAGAATTTTTTGCGGATAACGGGGATTACTATTCACGCAACGAACATGTGCTGGTGAATGCGGACCCCGAGGAAGGGATGGAACCCGATCCCACCCAATCCACAACCACAGACCGACGAACAGAGCGGTATTATGTTGGGGGGATGAAGTATGTCATGCAAGGTTTGTTGCCACGAGATCCCCAGTGGGGGGATTCGTGGAGCATTCGCAGCCGGGATACTGACACCCCCTATCAGACCAACGAACGGTCTCTCTATGGCTTTGCCTACTCTGTCTATTTTGGTGAACTACGGAAAACCATTGATGGTTTTTTAAAAACGATGGAAGAGGGGGATTCTACTCTCGATATCCAGGTGAAAAATGACGAGGAAAGCCAACAGATCTGGTTTTGTTTTGGTGTCCAGGACAAAATAAAATATCTGGAGATGGAATTCTCCACCGCTCATCCAGAAAAGCTGTTGACGTATGTACGATATGTCGGTGGGCAGCAGCAAATCCAAGATTTCGTGAAATATGACTACAACGAAGAAGGTCAGCTGGTCCGTGTCCGGAACTTCAACTTCATGGATAAGGAGGCTGCCCGCACCCTGGATGATTGTACCGAGGCCAATGCCACGATTGTATTTGAAGCCACCATCGAGACGATGGCGAGGCATCAAGCCAATCCGATGAGTTCCACGCCGCTCGCCTTGATCCAAGATGGCGATGTGGTGGGCGATTATGTGAAGAACGTCCGTTATAAACACGGCAAACCAGAAACGGAGCGCCCATTGAACGATAAGGGATAAGGCGCGGATCGCAAGAAAATCCAGATCCCCAGGAATCCGTGGGGATTCCGAAAGTATAAGAAACAAGGGCAACGCCATGGGTGTTGCCCTGCCTTTTTTTGTGGATTATAATTCCAATCGCACTCTCTGGTATATTTATTGATCAACCAACGGTGCATGACGCGAGGAAATGAAAGATGGTTGACGGAGAATAAAATGAACTATTTTTTACGTCTTTTAAGTATGATGGCTATTTTGGTTTCGATGGTTTCAACATCTGAAGGAGCAAGATGGAATGCGCGAATAGAGAATTGGGAGACTCATCAAAATCTGCAAATTGGGGACTGGGGGTTTAACCGGCCGGGATATCCAGAAGGATTGTATATTCATGGCATTACCGTCCCATCAGGGGAAAAAGTGAAAAATCCTTTTATTTACGACAACGATGTGTTCGATGATGTTTTTGATGATGAACTCACATATGCGATGGCAAGCCTGGGGGAAGTGAATTTGATCGGGTTGATTGTAACGCCAGTATTAACCGATTTTTGGGGATTTTCGAAACCGGACTGGGTCAATACCGCACACGAGTCCCGCCAAAGAGCGGAGGCTTCAGGAATCGATATGAGCCGCATTCCACCCATTACCGTGGGAACGGAAGCGGAAAGCGAGAAAGCAGGAGAGAAGAAAGATTCCGCTGGGGCACGTCTCTACGTCAAATTGATTAATGAGTCCTTTGAAAGAAATCCTGATCTTCCTGTAATGATTAGCATTGGAGGACAGGGAGCGACATTGGCTTCGGCATATTGCATCGATCCATCCATCGCGGAGAAATGCATTGTCTATTATACGGATGTGCGCGTGTATAATGGGCATTATCAATGGGCTTCAAAACTGATAACGAAACATTTTCGAGTGGTGAGTTGGGGGGATGATCACTGGTGGATCACTAAAAACGCGCAAACGGAGTGGCGCGTGTTGCCCCGCCCCTCTCATGCGGAAGCCAAGGATAATGATCCCAACAGCGGAGAGTGGCAAAAACTTACGGAAATGAAGGTGGCACAGCTTGATCATATGGTATACCAATTTCGCCACCGTCATGAATATACCAATAACGAAAAAAAAGCGGATTGCTATGGCGATGGGACATTTATTCATGCTTGGCTTCCCGGCATCTTTGGGGATGCGGAACTCCGGACAATCCGCGACAGCGAGGTTCTGCATGTTACAAAGTTCACAAGGGAAAACGAAGATCTTGTCAAACAGTTTACGCTCCAGATTCTTCTGAATCCAAACGCGTATCCCCATTCCGTCTCAAAATAGTCTTATTCGCGGCGCTGCCTGAAAATCTTCCCAATTGAGAAGAAGATGGTTCAAGGGCAACACCATGGGTGTTGCCCTTTGCCTTTTTAATGATCCGTCGTTGCTTATTCCTGTAGAGAAAAGGGGATGAGAAATCGGGAGATTTCGCGCCCCCTGCAGGCTCTAGGAATGGAGGAATGCAAAACGGGTGCGGGCAAGAAAGCTACAAACCCCGCAGGTTAGATCCCCGGCAGAGAGACCGGTTCTTCTCTAGGAAGGGCTGGATTCTTCCGTTAGAATGGATGATCCATCTCTCTGCAAAGGATGTGGCGTTATGAATCGATTCGTACTGCTTTCTCTCTTGTTCTCCGTGTTCATGCTTGGATCTGATGCGTATGCTGCGCCGGTAATGCCCCTGATGCTCCCCGAAGCGCAAGCGGAAGTGGACGAAGTCGCGGACCGCGTGTATCTCGCGTGCCAAAAGCAAGTCCATTTTCTTCTCTCCCTGGTGAAACCGTGGGACCAAGACCCCCAGGTCAAACTGCTGACCGAAAGCCAATCGGGCGAACACTGGATCCGCCCCAATACCGGCACCCTGGCCGGGCTATGCTTTTTGTACCGGTTTGGCGCGTATGATGAATCCATCGTCGGTGTATCCCGCGCGGTCCTCTTACAAGACTACATACTCCCCATGTACCGCTATCTTATCATGACACACCGTACCGGAACCTCGGTCACGGGAGATGGAAAACCGTGGGGGGATGCCTGGCAATCCGCCCATTGGGCCCACATGATGGGCCGGGGCGGCTGGTGGATTTGGGACAGCCTGCCCGCTGATATTCAAGAGGGCATCCGCCGGATCATCGCCCATGAAGCGGATCGTTTCGTCGGACAAACGCCCCCCGCGCAAATTCAGAACGATACCAAAGCCGAAGAAAACGCGTGGAACGCTCAGGTTCTCTCGGTCGCAGCCGTGCTGATGCCGGACGATCCTCGCCGCGCGGCCTGGGAAGACGAATTCCAGCGTTGGGCCATCTCATCTTTTCTGCGCCAATCCGATGCGGAGTGTCCGACCGTTATCGATGGGAAACCGGTCCGCGAACAGTTTATCGGCGCGAATATTTACGAGGACTTCACCCTGGAAAATCATGGGATCGTGCATCCGGATTACATGACCACCTTTTCCCTGTTGCTGGGCAATGAGTTGGATTACCGCCTAACCGGCCGCCAAAGTCCCGAGGCGCTGTTGTGGAATGTGGCTGGGGTGTATGAAAATCTCAAGTGGTTTTCGCTACCGGATGGTGGGTTTGTCTACCCTTCCGGCCAGGACTGGCGGCTGTTTCGCAACTGTGATTGGCTGACCCCGCACCTGTACATGGCGGTCTTCGCGGGCGATCCAGACGCATGGTCCCTCGCGCTGACCTGTCTGGATACGTTGGAACGGATGCAAGCCCGCTCGGACAGCGGCGCGGCATACTTGCCGGAAGAATTCTTCTTCCCCTCCACCCAGACCGACAAAGCAATCAGCCTGGCCTATGGCTGGCTCACGCTGCAATGCACGCAAACCATTGTGGATCAGCCAGATATCAGGCAAGGGATTCGCCGCTTTAACGAAGGGAAGTTGATTCTGAACCGCTTTGCCCACGCCATCCATACCCTCAGTTGGGGCAAAAAAGTCATGTTCCAATGCCTGCCTCTGCGCCAGGACCGGCTTATCTCACCAGATTACCGGATCGGGATCGGTTCCATTTATACTCTCAACCATGCAAAGGAATTGGATATTACCCTGCTCGATGCGGATGTTCAGTCCGAAGATAAGACTTTTAAGGCAACCCTAATCATCCAACATGGCGATGTGGCAGAGGCGGTCATTCATATCCAATCCCAGGCCGATGGGACAATAGAAATCAACGAAACTCTCACCGCACTGCGGGATTTCACCTCATCCCGCGTCCTGACCGGGCTGATTGGCGTACTCAACAATCAACGCTGGATCGATGAAAAGGGGCATCGCACCCTCGCCTATCGCGCCAAGCCAACCATGGCGGAAAAAGCCAAGGCCTTTTCTTCCTGTAGTGGGGAATCCTTCATGGCGGCCGCCCAGGAAATCCACCTTGAGAACATTCTCAAAATCGAAAGTAGGGATACACTTTCCTTTGCGTATTATGGCGCCAAAGAGCCCGAGCAGGCCCGGGCAACCGACCGCCTCTACCTGAATGCAATCCCCCAAGAGAAAGAGTGGAGCAAGGGACAAGAACTCTCTTCGTACAGTGTGACTCTCCGTCTTTTGCCTCCCCAAGACTAATCATGGTTGAACTTTTTTATGATGTGATCGTCATCGGCGGCGGCCATGCCGGCTGTGAAGCCGCGGCGGCGGCCGCCAACATGGGCGCGAAAACAGCCCTGGTTTCGTTTTGCCTCAATTCCCTCGCGTTGATGTCGTGCAATCCCGCGATCGGCGGCGTCGCCAAGGGGAATCTCGTGCGGGAGATCGATGCCCTGGGAGGCATCATGGGCTTTGTCGCGGATGAGACCGGGATCCATTTTCGGACTTTAAACGCCTCCAAGGGGCCCGCGGTCCATTCCCCTCGGTGCCAGTCCGATTACCGGGAATATCCCCGCGCCATGCGCCGACGCCTGGAGCGAATCCCTGCCCTGGATCTCATCGAAGGCGAAGTGGCCGCCGTGCTGCTCGAAGCCCAATGTGTGGCGGGGGTAGGGCTCCAGGATGGGACACAACTGCAAGGGCGCACCGTCATCCTCACATCGGGGACGTTTCTGGGGGGATTGTTGCATTTTGGTCTAACCACCCAAGCCGGTGGGCGCATCGACGATCCTGCCTCCAACCGGCTCTCGGAGAATCTCCATGAACTCCAGATGCCGCTGGGCCGCCTCAAGACAGGTACCCCGGCACGGTTACTTAAATCCAGTATCAATTTCAGCAAACTGGAACCCCAACCGGGGGACGAGCCGCCCCTGCCCTTCTCCTACCACCCGGAAGTGCAGGTACAGAACAAAATTCAATGTTACCTCACCCGAACCAATGAGCGCACCCGCGACGCCATCATGAACAATCTGGACAAATCGCCCCTGTATACCGGTAAAATCGTCGGAGTCGGGCCGCGTTACTGTCCCTCGATCGAAGATAAATACCACCGCTTTCCAGATAAAACCGCCCACCACGTCTTCATTGAACCCATGGGGGTGGATGACGAGTGGGTCTACCCCAACGGCATCTCCACCAGTCTGCCGTTAGAAGTGCAGTATGAATATATCCACACTATCCCCGGGCTGGAAAATGCCATCATCGCCAAGCCGGGCTATGCCGTGGAATATGATTATGCCGATCCACAAAACCTCTACCCTTGGCTGGAGAGCAAGACCGTGCGAAACCTCTTCTTGGCGGGGCAGATCAACGGCACCACCGGCTACGAAGAAGCCGCCGCACAGGGATTGATGGCGGGAATCAACGCCGTGCTAAAAACACGTGGAGAAGAACCGTTCATCCTGGGCCGGGAGGAAGCATATATCGCGGTCATGATCGATGACCTGGTTACCAAGGGGACACACGAGCCCTACCGCCTCTTTACCTCATCCGCCGAACATCGCTTGCTACTCCGCCGCGACAACGCCGATTTCCGCTTGATGGAGCATGGCTACCGGCTGGGCTTGGTGCCTCGGGCATGGCAGGAAGAGATCTTGGCCTGGAAAATGCAGATGGCGGAACTACATGAACAACTGGCCCACCGCATTATCACCCCAACGGATTCCGTGCGGGAACAGTTTGGCGAACTGGACCTCGGGGAAATTTCCCACCCAACCTCGCTTCAGCAAATTCTCCGCCGCACCAATATGAAAGTGCAATTCCTGGACCGGTTCGGGCTGGATACCCGCCACTTTCATCCCCGCGCGTTGGAGCAGGTGGAGATCGAAACCAAATACCAGGGCTATATCGAACAGCAATACCGGCAGATTGAAGAAGACCGCAAAGCGGACCGGCGGGTTATTCCAGATGGATTTGATTACAGCCAAATCCGCGCCATGCGCAACGAAGCCCGGGAAAAGTTCCAGCGAGTCCGGCCCCGCACAATCGGCCAGGCGGCACGAATCCCTGGTATATTTCCCGCGGATATCACCGTGTTATGGATTCATATTTTGAAAGAAAACAAAGAAAAAAATACCGAAGCAGAACTCGAACAGGAAGAGGCTGTCCCCTCCTCTTAAAGCAAGGGCGGAGGGAAGTTTGAGTCGCTTTCCAGCGGTGTTGAGTCGACTGCTTCTCCTCCATCCTCACCCTCGTCCCTGCTTGAAGTGGAGTTCGATTGGGCTTGGATAAAGGATTCCAAAGATTTGTAGAATTGGAACGCCGGGTCGTATTTGATGACACTCAGAATCAGTTGATCCGTGGAAGGCAAGGCACACAGGGCAATATTCCCGCCAAATTGGCGGACCGTGGCACTCAATTTGAGCAAAGGAACTAGGATAGAAGCGTGAATCGAACCCACATCCGAAAAATCAAACGCGATGTAGTGGATATAGTTATCCGTCAAGGTTTGGAACGCTTCGTCCATAGTGCTGACATCCCAGATGGAAAAGTCGCCTTCCATGGCCAGCACCAGGTAGGATCCCACTTTTTTTTTGTATCGAATCGCCACTGTCTTGCCTCCATCGCCTGGATTTCAGGATCCTAAAAGCCCCAGTTTTTTCATCATCCCCTGGATCGCTTGATGATAATCCCGGTCGGTGTAGGGCTTCCCATGGTACGAATGAATGGGGATTTGAATCGCCGCCTTGACCAGATCCCCCACCTGGGACGGGCCAAAAATCAAAAGAGGGGGCAATTCCCCTGGTTTCATCCCCCGCAACCGATTCAGTTCCATCAGCATATTACATTGATCCAATTCTACATCGATCACGACAAACAAGGGTTTTTCTTCTTCAATCCGGTCAATGGCATCCATGAAATGCACATGCGCCATCACCTCCATCCCGTATTTATCGAAGGGGATCGCCATGCGATTGAGAACCGATTGTCCCCGCGCGATCAGAACCACTTTCTTTTTGGTTGACAGCAAGGGCTGAACCTTCACAGGATGGAAGGGAGTCGGGGTTGGGGGTGCGGGAGTTTCGGCTTTCGCGGAAGTTTCAGGAGAAGTTTGCGGTACGACTGGCGTTGACGCATATCGATCCCCGGCTTGATGCACCAAGCCGTTACGAAGTTCCACACTCCGGTTCAGTGCCTGGCAACAGGATTGATCCGAACCGGTAAACCAAATCATTCGCCCCCCCTCCTGATCCCATCGATGCAACATTGACCGGAAAATCGTGGATGCCGTCGCGGCGATTTCCTCCAATTCATGACACGCTACCACAATATCCTTAACCCGCTTCTGTTGCTGGATCATGAGGGTTTGAAACAAGGCGGCGACTTCCAGGGTAAGATGCCCACTGAGATTGAAAATGGCTTGCTCGGGAAACGTCAAGAGGGCGATCGCGCCCTTCCCTCGAAACCAACGGCGAAATTCGGGGCGTGCCTGGCCGGTTTCGAGAAATTGGATCCCGAGTAATTCAGTCCCTTCCGTCCGCACCACTTGGCCAGTCCGGGTCATCGGATGGTCTTGAAGGCTGACCACCGTAAACGGTTCTAGTGGGGGCAACCCAGAGGGGATGGATAAAACCAGGATTTTTTTGCCAATTTCCACCAATTCCCCGGACCGCAGCAAGATCCCGCTGGCACTTTCATTGACGATCATCCCCCGCGCAATTCGTTGGGAACCAACCAAGCACCAGAAGCATTCTTCATTGACCCAATGTCGCTCTTCTCGGACAGTCAGTTTACTTGTGGGTAGTCTCAT
>JAVFAP010000146.1:0-8391 GCA_034002445.1 bacterium
ATCCAATTGATTTGACAATGGAGAAGAATTCACCTAGAATACCTTAATGGAAATTTCCTAGGTTTATCGCCATTCCAGTCAATCCAGAACCCTGAAATTTCCTCGAAAATATCCATTAAGATTTGGGGCTTGGCTCCACAATATGGCATCTATCGCCAATAACAGAAGATTTGAGACCCTATCTTGAGAGAGATCAATCAAAAACAGAAAATTGCGATCTTAAGCATTCTGCGCGATGCCAGGGAACCAGTTGGGAGTGATGCCATCGCCAAGGATTTGCATCAATTCGGCTACGACCTCAGCAGCCGTACCATCCGCTTGTACTTGCAGGAAATGGAAGAGGAAGGCCTGGTGACCCCCGCGCGGCGCGGGCGGGATGGAGGCCGCACCATCACCTTGCAGGGCAGCGAGGAAATCCGCGACGCCCTGGTAAAGGACCGGGTAGGCTACACCGCCAGCAAGGTGGATATGCTGGCCTGCCAATGCACCTTCGACCCAACCACCCGCCAAGGGGTGATCGCCCTCAATATCACCCTAATCGATACCGCCCTGCTACTGTCCGCCATTCATGAATTGACCCAAGTCTTCACCGCGGGGCTGGGCATGGGCGACTATGTCTACATCGCCCGGGCGGGGGAACGGGTGGGGAATTTCTATATCCCCCCCGGCAAAGTGGGCATTGGCACCATCTGCAGCGTGACCCTCAACGGCATCCTCTTGCGGGCCCGCATTCCGATCATCTCGTGTTTTGGCGGTGTCTTGGAGATTCAAGACAAAACACCCATCCGCTTCACGGATATCATCTACTACAATGGGACATCCTTGGATCCGCTGGAAATCTTCATTAAAGGCGGCCTGACCCAGGTCCGCAGCGCCGCACGGCTGGGCAACGGGCGCATCGGCGCGGGATTTCGAGAAATCCCCACCGTCGCGGTCAAAAAAACTCTCCAAGTCCTTCAACAGTTAAAAACCATTGGTATTGGCGGCATCGCCCTGGTTGGCAAACCCAATCATGCCCTGCTGGGATTCCCTGTCGAGGATGGCCGCACCGCGCTCATCGTCAATGGGGGCCTGAATCCTACCGCCGCCTTGGAAGAAGCAGGGATCCCCACCAGCAACTACGCGCTCTGCACCCTCTTCGAATTCAGCCAGATGATCCATTACAAAGAACTCACGAATATTGTCTTAGAAAAGGATTATTGAACCCAGCCCAGCCAAAGAGGCTCGCAAATATCTACGACAATCGTTAAACTATTATTTTGGCAGCGATACGCCTCACGGCGCGTCGCTGCCGCCCCATTTTCTATTGCGTCAGATTCCACAGACAGACCATAGGGTGGGCTCAAAGCGAGCGAAGCGAGACTAGCCCACCATGCCCGCGCACAATCCCGGCAAAACCCAGAGATTTCACTCATCCCACAAGGTTCTCGTTAAACGAAACATTCTATTCCCCCCTGATCGCCCGAAATCCGGCCAGAGGCAACGCGGCGCTGGCGTTGTAGCGCGGCAATTGATGATGGCCGCCAAACGACCACTCGGGGAAATTATGATCGCGCATGGCGTGGGCGAACTGCAAAATTGTCCGCTCCGCCAGGGGTGCATCCACCTGGTGCAACGTATACGCAAACCATCCCATCGGCGTCGCCCAATAGCCCCCATTCTGGTACTGGTCACGTTCCCGCGCCACCTCCCAATACTGCCCCGGCGGGGTATGACGTAACTGCCCCTCGTGGAGAATCTCCGCGTAATGACGGCAAAAATAAGCCCCAATCCGCTGGGTCTGCTCGGTATCCGCCACCCCCAGATAGACAGCAAAGGCGGAGCCCCACAGATCGGGTTCCTTGCACTGCACGGTCGCGGCGCGGAACAGCCCAATCTCCCCATCCCAAAAAACAGTTCGGACCGCCACAGCAGTCTCTTTCGCCACGCCGCGCCAAGTCTCCGCGTCCTCTGTTCGCCCAAGCACCACCAGAAGATCAGCCAACTGCCCTGCCGCCTGAACATACAGCAAACTACTAAAGAGTACGTCACCGGTCTTACGTACCGTGTCCGTAAATCCATACGGGCACCGGTCATACTCTTTGGTTGGATCGATAGTTACCAGGCCGGTTTGGGGATTGCGTGGGCACGCGCGCATGGTCTTCACCAGTGCTTCGATGATTTCCTCCAACAGGGCCCGGTCCCGGATTTTCTGATAGGTATGCCAGGCCACGCTGACCGTGAATTGAGAGCCATCCGCCACTGGATTTTCGCCCATGGAGCCAAAGCCGGGCGTATAAATCGGGGTTCCATCGAATTTGATACAATCCACCCCTGAGCCATCCTCGCGGATTCCACCCACAAAAAAGCGGCAGGCGTCCCTCAGATCCGTATCAGAGAACGCCGCACAATTCCCTTCCAGCATATAGGCGTAATCCCGCAGCCAAAACGCCTCATACCCAAGGCCCGCTTGCGGGGGATACGCCGCCATCCCATTGGGCATTTCCCGGCGGCTATCCTGGATCATTCGCGTGGAGGCGTCCTCCACCCAGGCGATTGCCTCCGCCACCGAGGAGAATGGCTTCTCCACCTCATCCGCCCCAGCGAAAGCAGCCAGACCCACCATGATAATCAAAAAAGAAATCCGTAACGCTTTCATCTTGTCCTCCACAAAAGTTTCTGCCAAGAGACTACCGTATCATACGGTTTCTCCATCCCCCAGGGGAAGAACCAAATCCTTCCTGACTGATCCCCCATTCCCCCGTCTCCAGCCTGGATTCCCAGCAAAAAAAAGGAGGCCACGGCCTGCCGATTTCCTAAAAAAGACATTGAAAGCGAGGTATCATGCCATCGAACCCAAACGCGACATCCAAAGAGGGGAACCCATGATCTTTCCGGATTCATCTTTCAGTACGGGTCTCAGCGGTCTGGACGAAGTCCTGCACAATTTGCTCTCTGGCGACAACATCGTCTGGCAAGTGGATTCCGTGGCAGATTACCAGGCCTTTGTGGAACCCTTTCACCAAAATGCCTCGAAACAAGGCATCCCCGTTACCTATTTCCGCTTCGCCAATCATCAAAAACTCTTGACTGAAGAAAACGGGGTTCAGGTTCATTACCTTTCACCCGAAGAAGGATTTGAGCAATTCCTAACCAAAATCCACTCCGTCATCCAGCAGAATGGCGAGGGCGGATGCTATGTGTTCGACTCGCTTTCCGAACTCTCGCAGGACCTGTACAGCGATCAGATGATCGCCAATTTCTTCATGCTGACCTGCCCTTTCCTGCACAAACTACATACCGTCGCCTATTTCGCGGTGCTGCGTAATTTCCACTCGCAATACGCTGCCGTTCCTATCATGGAAACCACCCAGCTGCTGTTGGATGTCTACCGCTACAATGGCCAGTTATATGTCCATCCCCTCAAGGTGACCGATCGGTATTCACCTACCATGTACCTGCTCCATGCCTGGGAACAGGATCAGTTTCGACCCATCACCTCCAGCTGCCAAATCGCGGAAATCCTCAACTCCGTCCCCTGGTTCGGCCAGGAAGCCGCCACTTTTCAAATGGGCGTATGGAACCGGGTCTTTCTCCATGCGGAAGAGATCCACGAAAATGTGAAATCCTGCAAATGCTCGAAGGAAGAAGCCGATTCCATTCGCCGGAAACTCCTGAAAATGGCGTTTACCCGCGACCCTACCATGCTGAAATTGCTGGAGCAATACCTGGACCTGGAAGAAATCCTCACCATCCGCAAACGCATGATCGGGACGGGCTACATCGGAGGGAAAACGGTGGGCATGGTCCTGGCTCGGGCGATTCTGCAAAAAACCGATCCCAAATGGGCCTCTCTCTTGGAATCGCACGATTCGTTTTACATCAGTTCCGAAGTCTTTTATACCTACCTGGTTCGGAACGATTGCTGGTGGATCCGCAAACAGCAAAAAGACCCCGCCACGTACCGCAACCACATCGAAGCCGCGCAGCAGCGCATCCTCTCCGGTCATTTCCCTGATTACATCGTCCGCCGTTTCGAACGGATGCTGGACTACTACGGACAGTCCCCCATCGTCGTCCGCTCCAGCAGTTTATTGGAAGATAGTTTTGGCAATACCTTTGCCGGCAAGTATCAAAGCGTATTTTTGGTCAACCAAGGCACGCGGGCCCATCGCCTCACCCAGTTCATTCAGGCGGTCAAAACCGTCTATGCCAGCTGCATGAGCGAGACCGCCCTCTCCTATCGCGCCGCCCGCGGCTTGTTGGACCAGGATGAACAGATGGCCCTTCTTGTGCAACGGGTTTCGGGCAACCAGTATGGTGCTTTCTTCTATCCCCAAATCGCGGGCGTGGGGTATTCCATCAATCCATATCCCTGGAACCACAACATCGACTCCCAAGCGGGCGTGCTGCGTCTCGTGTTTGGCTTGGGAACCCGTGCGGTGGAACGGTTCGATGACGACTACACACGTATCGTCGCCCTGAATTCACCCAGCCTGCGGCCCGAAACCAGCCAGGACGAAATTCGCCGCTACACTCAACGCAAGGTCGAAACCTTAAACTTGGAACTCAACAGCCGTCAAACGGTCTCCTTTCCAGACCTCCTCCATCAAAGTCCCAACCTGCCCTCCTCCCTATTTTACGAACAAGAAGACGCCCTCAGCCACTTGGCGCGGGGGTTGGCCAGCAACGAACCGATCCCCGTCGCGCTCTCGTTTCAACAAATTTTTAAACATTCCACCTGTCTGCAAGAAATTCGATCCTTGCTGAAAACCCTGGAAGCGGCCTATCACCATGCCGTGGATATAGAATTCACCGTAAACTTTCACAATCTGGATCACTACAAAATCAATCTTTTGCAATGCCGCCCTATCCATTTTCTGGATAACACCACCCACATCCCCCTCCCCAAAAAACTCCAGGAGGAAGAGTGTGTCCTGCGCGCCAAAGGGGCAGTGATCGGACAAAGCCGATCCACACGGGTAGACCGCATCATCTACGTTGTGCCTTCTCTCTACGGCAATACTCCCATCACCGACCGCTATTCCATTGCCCGGCTCATCGGCCGCATCAACCAGGGGAAAGAAGAAACTCCCCCCGAATCCATCATGCTGATCGGCCCCGGCCGCTGGGGAACGACAACCCCTTCGCTCGGAATTCCCGTTTCCTTCGCGGAAATCAACCGCGCATCCATCCTTTGCGAAATCGTCGCCATGCGTGAGGATTTTATCCCCGATGTCTCCCTTGGGACCCATTTTTTCAACGATATTGTCGAAACCAATATGCTCTACCTGGCTCTCTTCCCCGATCAGCCCGGCAATTGGATACAAAATGAATTCTTCGAATCGGCCCCCAACCGCCTGCTGGACCTCCAGCCCAGCGTCCAACGCTTTGCCGAGATCGTCCGAGTGATCGATATCCCCTCCGACGCCAGCCTCCAATTCCATCTCTACGCCGACACCCTGGAACAATTTTCTGCCTGCTATCGCATCGAAACACAGCGCCCCGGCTGAAATCTACCGGGGCGCTTCATTGCTTCCAACGATCTGTTCCATCTTACTGGAACAGATCCCAATTCACCGTCTGCGAGGCCGCTTCTTCATCCAGGTAGGTCAGAATTTCGGGCCCCATAAAAAACTCATAGGTGGCAACCCGGTTCCAATCCTTCGCGATCGCGCCTTGCTTCATCTGGTAAAAATCGATGTTCGCATACAGGCGGTCCCCAAACGCATTCACAAAATTGACATTCAAATACCCCGTACTCTTATTGAGAATGGTGATAAATGCCGCCCGCAAATCCGTGAAGGGAATGGAGTGATCCCAATCCACAGACACTGGAAACGAGGTGAACACCCATAAGGCGTCATAGGCAGCGATGTCATAGGCCGATGGTTTCCGGCCCAGCGCATCGGCCATGTCATTCTGGAAAGACTGGGTATAGAACAGTGTATCATGCCCGGTATGCGTGCCCAGTATGGACGCGGTCAGATTCACATTCACCGCCATCGCGGAGGCGATGGGATGCGACGCGAAAAGGGGATTGTTGGCGATCCCATCCGTTCCAAACCAACGCAAGGTAGAGAGGATTGAATTGGACGCCGCCAGGGTTTCAAACACCGTGATCCCTTCGTCATATGAGACCATCAGCACCGCGGTTTTCGCCGCACCAGCAGCCGCGACCGATGCGGCAGCCTGCGCTTCCAACTGCGCCAGCACGGGGCCAAAATCGCTGGTTCCCGGTGCATACGCCACCCCATCCCCACACTCGTTCCCCAACGCCGTGAAATGCGTCTTGAAGTTCTCATGGAATCCCCGGCCATAACTATTATCGATGTAGAGGACATCCACTCTCGTGTATCCCTCTTGATCCACCAGGGCCGCCAGGGCCTTCGATTGTTTGTTGTCGTCCAGGGCCAGCCGGAAAATATTGTCATCCTGGGCCATCGAAAGCGCCGTGCTGGAGGGAGAGATCAACAAGATCTCATTGGCGTTGACATACGGCGCCACCGCTTCCAATTCCACGGATGAAATGGGCCCGATAAAGAGATCGATTCCACCCTGGTGCATCTCCTTGACCTTCGCCAAGGCCACATCCGGATCAGACTGGGTATCGGCAAAACGGAACTCCACCCGGGAATTCAGGGTGTAGTAGCGTTGCATCACCTTGTTGATATCCGCCCGCGCTTTCTGCATGGCGCTTTCGATCTCGACGCCCATCGAAGCGTTTTCCCCTGTCATCGGCAACAGCAAGCCCACCTCCAACAAGAGATCCCGTCCATCATACGCAAACTCCCGGTATTGATAGGGCTGAATCGCGCCATATTTGGAGATACGGAACGAAGCGACTTCTTTCCACAGCGGCGCACCATTCAATTCTGTCAGCCGGAAAAATCCGAAGAAGCAATACGGCCGGTCTCCTTCGGCGTTGAAATCCATCGCACCCGTAAAGCCCAATAGATCTTGCGAGAGCACCGTCAGGGTTTTCTTGAGGACCGGCTCCGCTGGATCGCTCATGGCAATCCCCGCCAGCCACAACGCGTCGGATATCGCTCCAACGTAGGTCTCCAAAATCGAATCATTCACCTGCCGCACCTTGGAAATCATATTTTCCACATAGAACAGAAATGGCAGGTAAGGGTGGGCCATGGCACCCGGGGTTGATATCGAAGCGGTAAACTGGGTCTGCATCGCGAATGCCGCTGCTGCCGGATCATGAGCGATGGCGTCACTTTTCGAGGTCGCGTCCGCCCCCAGCCAAGGCACCGAGGCCAAGACGGGATTGCCGTTCGCCGCTTTGAACAAATCGACAATCTCATCATAACAGATCGCGAAGACCGCGACCGATTTTCCTGCGTTTTGCTCCAGAGTGGCCTGCACCTCCGCTACAACCGGCTGAAAATCCTGGGTCGCGGTGGGATAAGCGACAGGCTTGAGAATCTCGCCCCCCGCGGCTTCAAACTGGGTTTTGAATTGTTCATACAATTCCCGGCCATACTGATCATCCCGGTATACGGGCAAGACGGCCTGATACTGGCGATCCTGGACATAATAGCGCATCGCCAGCGCTTGCTTGGTATCATCCCCCGATACCCGGAACAGCATATCATCCTGCGCCAGTGAGGGCGCAGTGCTTGTGGGAGAGATCAGTAGGATCTGGTTCTGGTTGGCAAAAGGCAAGACCGCGCTCACCTCTTCACTGCCAAACGGCCCCACCACCACCCGAATCCCCTGCTGCTGCAACACCTGCAACTTCTGCAGCGCCTGGACTGGGTCAGACCCGGTGTCTTCGATCACCAGTTCCATCGTAACAGGGTAATTTTTTTGAAAATCATCCTTGGACACTTCCAGAGTCGCCACCGCGGTTTGCCCAATTTCCGCCAAGCGGCCAGTCAGCGGCACCAGGGCCCCAACCTTCAGTTGTGCCTGGGGCGGGAATGAAACCACCGCCATACTCTGCCCAGGGAGCAGAATCACGGAAATAAAAACTAACACTACCGGAACGAGTTTAAACCACCTCATCTTCTAATCTCCTTCTTCGTAATTTGAAATACACAAGAATAAACCGCATAATAATATAACATATCTCCGCATAAATCAATTAGGTTTTTTACAAAAATCGATAACACCTGAACATAAATAATGACGCTGAAAAAACATTCCCCCTTTTCTTTGGAGGGGGGATCGCGAAAAATCTGAAAATCGCTTCAGGCTGGTTTCAGTCTGTTTTCTTCACCAAATAACACACCGCCATTTGTGTTTGGGGGTCGGCGATCACTTCCAACGACTCAATCCCCTCCATCGCCTGGATATCGATCACCCGGATCAAATCACAATACGATTCCGCCTCGGGCACCAGATCCAGCAAGACATACGGGGCTTGCTTAAAAAAGGCGGAATTGAACTGAGTGCGGG
>JAVFAP010000147.1:0-8387 GCA_034002445.1 bacterium
AATGTCCTGCCCCTTTCAGAAACAACACCAGTCCACCATTGGATTCAGTATTAACCCTCAACTAGCCGCCGCTCCATCCTTTTGGGGGCGGCGGCCCTCCCCAAGGAGAAGCATTTCATCATGCGTTCCCAAATCGCATTTACATTAATCGAATTACTCGTCGTCGTTGCCATTATCGGCATTTTGGCCGTGCTGGCGGTTCCCAACTTTGCCGCCGCGCTGACTCGCAGCAAGATTGCCAAAGTCGAGCAAGAAACCCGAAGCCTTTTCATCGCGTTGGAGACCTACCGCTCCGACCACAACGTCTTCCCGCCCTCCTATCATCCCTTTTTGGATCCCTTCGATTTTCAATCCAGGCTCCAAAGCCTCACCTCCCCCATTTCATACTTGAGTTCCATCATGGAAGATCCTTTTCCCCATGCGTATGACAACGGAGCCGGGCTCGTCTCTCTGGAAGAGACCGCTGGCGCCCATACCTATTGCTATGGCCGGGGAGATCAGGCAGGGCCACGAGGCACGTTGGATCTAGGCGCTCAATTTGTCATGATCGCCAGCGCGGGGCCGGATGGGATTCTCAACCAAATCCACTATTATCCTCCCCACCGGACAGAGCAAAATGCAGCGGATTGCCCGGTTTGCGCCCCCGCTCTAGCGGGGCTCTTACGGGTTACCCCCTACAATCCGAGCAACGGTGTCATGAGCGAGGGCGATATCTACCGTTGGTCAGCCAAAACCTTCTCCCATTGAACTATAGGAAAGAATGTACAGAAGAAAACTACCGGCGGGAAATTTATGAGGTTTAATTCTAGACACATTCCCTACAGGAAGTTCCTATCGGCTAACGTTCTGCCCTACCGCCCGGTGTTCTCCATCGTCATGAATCCGGGCCCAGCGAAATAGATATCACCCCGGCTGAAGAGGCCATTGCTGGCGTCGTAGGGGATGCCGACGATATCGAAATCCGCCTCCAGGCGCTGATCCGGACCTTGGGATTCAAAATAATACCGCGTGCTCTGCGGCAGGGGGACGGTGTTAATGGCCGTAGTCATCCATCCCCAGTGTGGCAGGCCTGGCCGCGCCACCCAGAGATCATAAGTGCGGTATTTCCAGCTGTCGTTGGTTTTGACAACCCAACTGAGGCCTTGCGGGGTGTCATAGTCACCAAAGGGATCTTGGGGAAATCCATTGATATACCCCACCGGCGTGGTGAGGGCGATCCAGCGGCGCTCGATGGGATTGTTCCCCCAGCCGATCAGGTCGATCCAGGGATAATCATTGTTATCCATGTGGTACATCTCCATCGCCATCCCATACGAGCGTTGATCGCTCTGCACGCGGGAAATCTTGGCGCGGATCTGCGCGTTCATAAAATTCGGGACCGCGATCGCCGCGAGGATGCCAATAATCGCCACTACGATGAGTAATTCGATCAGGGTAAACGCTGTACGGGTATAAAATCGCATCGTCTCTCTCTCAAAACTATTCGAAGTTGATTTTTCTAATTATCCCATGAAACCGCGTTCTGCCTAGAGCCACACCACCACTTTTCCGACCAGCCAGACCACCATTCGTTTCGGCTTGAAATGACACGCCTTTTTATGTAGTGTAGTTTCGATGATCTCAGCGGAATTGAGACATGAATCATTCGAAAGAAGATGAAAAATGACAAAACAGAAAACGAACAACACCTTGACGACACGACGGACATTTTTAAGCACAACCGCCGCGCTGGGCTTATTCTCCATTGTCCCTCGGCACGTTTTGGCCCAATCCGGCCAGGCCGCGCCGAACGACAAACTGAATATCGGCTCCGTCGGCGTCGGCGGCATGCAAGGCGGAAACGACGTCGGGAGTGTCAGCGGCGAAACCCTCTGCGCCTTCTGCGATGTGGATGAGAATTTCCTCAACCGCGCCGCCGAGCGCTTTTCCGTCAAATCCCTCTATCGGGATTACCGTGTCATGCTGGACAAAGAATACAAGAATCTGGACGGCATCACCATCACCATTCCCGACCACATGCACGCCAGCGTGGCGGTATACGCGATGGAACGGGGGCTGGGAGTCTATTGTCAGAAACCACTGACGCAAACCGTTTGGGAAGCCCGCCTGATGGCCAAGGCCGCGCAAAAGTACAATGTCCCCACCCAGATGGGCAACCAGGGGTATTCTTCCGAAGCCACCCGGGTCGCGTGCGAGATCATCTGGAGTGGAGACATCGGCGAGATCACCGAAGTCCACTCCTGGAGCGGTGGCGGCTTCTCCCGCGGGATTGAAGAATGGCCAGCGGTGGAATCTGTCCCCGACACCTTGGACTGGGATCTCTGGACAGGACGGGCGCAGGAACGGCCCTACAGTTCCAAAATCGCCCCTATCAACTGGCGCGGATTCCAGGACTACGGCACGCAGATGGTCGGCGACTGGGGTATTCATCAACTCGGCCCCGCCAATTGGGCTCTGCAGTTGGGCAGCCCCACCAGTATCGAGTGCATCGGCCTGGAAGGTGTCAACCCAGTGACGTATCCCCACTACGCGTGCAAGATGGAATTTCCCGAACGGCCCAATCCGTTTGTGCCCGCCGGCAAGATGCCCCCCGTAACCATCTATTGGTACGAAGGCTCGATGACCAAGATGTTCAAACGGCCGGAAGGGCTGACCGACGAGGATATGAAAGGCTATAACGAGCTTTTCATCGGAACCAAGGGTTACCTGGGGACTGGAGACCGAGGCGAGAGCGTCAAGCGTCTCCCCGTCGCAAAGATGGAAGGGGTCGAGAATCCCAAACCCATCATCGAACGTTCGCCCGGACACTACGAAGACTGGATCCGTTCCTGCAAGGAAAACAAACCCGCTTGCTCCAATTTCAGCATCGCCGGCCCCTATGCGGAATGGATTCTGCTTGGCACGATCAGTTGGCGCTTCCCCAACGAAAAACTGCTTTGGGATGGCGCCAACATGCGCTTCACCAACAACGAAAAAGCCAACGATTACGTCAAACCCCATTGCCGCGCTGGCTGGGAATTGGCGGACATCACCCTGTAATCCCACAGGGATGCCCCACCCCTGAAACCGATGAAAACGCCCCCCTCTTCGACTGGAGAGGGAGGCACTTTTGTTTCCAATTTTTTTGGATGCCCAAGCCGCAGGGTGGGCTCAAAGAACGCGAAGCGGCCGTTGCCCACCAGCCGCGCTCCAGTTTTGCTTCATGCAACTATTGTCCTACACCATGGTGGGCTACGCGCCGATGGCGCTTTGAGCCCACCCTACAAATGCAGTTTAATTATTACAGATTATTTTTTATGTTGGATGCCCAAGCCGTAGGGTGGGCTCAAAGGACGCGAAGCGGCCGTAGCCCACCAGCCGCGCTCCAGTCTTGCTTCACGCCACCATTGTACTACATCATGGTGGGCTACGCGCCAATGGCGCTTTGAGCCCACCCTACAAATACAGTCACTTAATTACTAATTCTTATTTATTTTGGATGATCGAGGAATTGAGGGTTGCGACGGTGACTCCCATGCCGCCTTCGTAATCGCCGCCAGGGCGATAACTTCGGACGATGGGGTTCGCCTTCAGCAGATTCTGCACCGCCCGGCGCAGAACACCCATCCCCAGACCGTGGACAATATACACATAGGGCTGGCCGCTGAGAAAGGCGTCGTCCAGATATTTTTCGACGACAGGTGTCATTTCTTCCACCGTCATGCCGTGGATATCGCAGGAATTGTGGATGTACTCCGGGCGCGAGACTTTCACACTGGCGGCGGCATCCACCTTGGGTGTCGGCTTGTCGCGCAAAATCTCCAGCACTGTCTCGGTTTTGACTTTCAGCACCACGGTGCTGAGCTGCACCTCGATCTCTTTCTTTTCCGCCCAAATCTTGGTAACCGTGCCAATCTCGGAAATCCCATCCAGCCGCACCCGGGCGCCGGGGATCAGGTGGTTCCATCGCCAGGTTTTGGGTACGGGCCGTTTTTGCGCGGTTTCGTTTTTTTCTTCCAAACGCCTTTCCACCAGTTTTTTGCGGGTTTGCTTCACGTCTTCCTTCAGATCAGCGAATTGCGATTTGGAGCTTTGTTCCCCGCTGATCTGGCTGGACTGCTGGATCAAGTAATCCAGCCGCGCTTTCCATTCACTCTGAAACTGCTTTTCTCGTTTTTCCATTTCGGCCAGGCGGTGTTCCATCTCCATGACCAACTTTTGTGCTTTGTGTTCGGCCCGCTGCAAAATATCCTTGGCCTGTCCCTCGGCCCGCTTTTTATATTTCTTGTTATCCTCATATTGCTGCTGGGCTTTCGCCGCTTCCCGCGCCGCCTTTTTGCGCAGATTCTCCGCCTGGCGCAGTTCGTTCCCCATCTTGGTGAGCATATCTTCCGGAGATTCCCCCCGCTCCTGCATGATACTCTGTGCTTTTTCGATCACCGGAGTGGGCAATCCCAGCCGCTTGGCGATCCGGATCGCGTTGCTCTGCCCTGGCAATCCCATCTGAAAACGGAAGGTGGGACGCAGGGTTTGCAGGTCAAATTCCATGGAGCCGTTCTTGATTCCCTCCGCCTGGTAGGCAAACAGTTTCAATTCCTGCAAGTGGGTGGTAATGATGAACATCGCATTTTGGGCGCGCAGTTGTTCTAGAATCGCACAGGAAAGCGCGCCTCCCTCGATGGGATCCGTACCCGACCCAAGTTCATCGATCAGGATCAGCGAGTGCTCATCCGCATGGTTGAGAATAAAGCGGATATTTTTCATGTGCGAGGAAAAAGTCGAGAGGCTTTGTTCCAAACTCTGCTCATCCCCAATATCCGCGCTGATCAGCCGATAGATGGGGATTTCACTGAGCGGTGAAGCGGGGATGGGCAAACCAGCCTGGCACATCAGCACCAGCAAACCCACCGTTTTTAACACCACCGTCTTGCCGCCGGTGTTGGGGCCAGAAATCACCAGGCCGGGAGTAGTGTCATCCAGTTCCAAATCCAGCGCCACCACATCCTCCACCCCATGCTTGACCAGGAGGAGGGGGTGGCGAGCCTGGACCAATTTGAGCGTTTTGGATGGACTGATCTTGGGTTCTTCCATCGCGTACTTGATGCCAAAGCGGGCCTTGGCGGCGATGAAATCGATGCGTTTAAACAGATCGATATTCGCCAACAGCGTATCCGCGTGACTAGCAATCATCGCCGTCAGGGCTTGCAATATTTTCCCGATCTCGATCTCTTCATCCCGTTGCAAGCCTTTTAGGATGTTCCCGTCCTCCACCAGCTCCAGCGGCTCGATATACACCGTGGTCCCCGTGGCGGATCGGTCATGGATGATCCCTTTTACCTTGTTCTGATAGCGGGCATCCACTGGCAACACATAGCGTTCATCCCGGTTGGTATAAAAATCTTCCTGCAGGTAGTCCTTCCACCCGGTGCGCATCAGGTGTTCCAAGCGCTTGATCATCGAGACACGCTGCTGCCGCAAGGAAGCGCGGATCTTCGCCAAGGCGGGCGTGGCGTTGTCGCGAATGTTCTTTTGTGCGTCAAACACCCGGGCCAGCTCTTTTTCGATCTCGGGATGGAGGGTCAAGCGGTGGATGATTTGCTTGAGCAGGGGGGTATCGATCTCCGCTTTTTTCAGGCCATATTGAATCCGGGCTGCCGCCGCCACGGTTTCCCCGCACAGCAGAATTTCCGCCGGGTCCAGCATGGCTCCGGGGATCTGGCTTTTTTGCAGGATGTCGCGGATATCGTAGATGCCATCCAGCGCGGGTTCCTGCCGAGCGCGGTAAAGCCGCACCATCTCGGTGACCTCGCGCTGCGCCCGCTGCACCTCCTCGGCGTGGGTAAAGGGGCGCATAGCGTCCACCGCGTCCCGACCCAGGGTCGAAGCGGCATACTGACGCACCAGCGCCTTGATTTTATCAAATTCAAGAACCTGAAAGGTGTGTTGATTCATGATGAATTGGTTTACAGCATCTCTTGCGGCGTTGGATTCCGCAGTTCCTTATCCCGAATCCATTTGATGAAATAGGTGATATGACCCAACACCCCCACATGCTTCTTCCACGCGGTACGGAAAACCGTACAGCGGGTGCAGGTCTTCTTGGTGATCGCCAATTCGCGGCCCATCATCACAAAAAGTTTCTTTTCCGCGTTGCAGGGCGCTTTGCGGGTAGGGCACATGATCTCCGGGCAAACCAGCGAGCCTTCAGCGAAGGGGCACACAAAATCCTTGGGTTGCAATGACGTATCGGGCATAACCATTCCTTTATCGGGAGCGAGGAACCAGGGCTCCCGGTTTCGATCGAAACGTTTCTCAATTCCGCTCAAAAAGTATAGCATCAGCCCCAAACGCACCAAGCGTGGCAACGGGCTTGCGAATGAAATTGATCCACGGCTCGGGCTATCGTTAAACAAGGGGCTGCTGTAGGATAGTCCATACTTTTATTCCGTTTACCCGAGGAAAGGAGACTGATTGTGATTCGAAGAATGGGTTTGATGCTCGCGCTCTGCGCGTTGGCGGTGTTCCCCGCCCAATCCGCGATGGCGCAGTACATGGATGACTGGGGGTATACCCCCATCTTTAACAAAGCGAACCTGGATGGATGGCAGATGCAGTGGCCCGGCCTTTGGACCGTAGAAAAAGGAGCCATAACGGGAAAACAAGACCCCGCCACCGGCGCCGATTCGTGGCTGTTCACTGAAGCCGAATGGGACGATTTCGCCCTGATTCTGGAATTTAAAACGACTCCCAATTGCAATAGCGGTGTAGGGATCCGCATGCCCAAGGATCAAGAAGGCCGCCCCTCGCAATACGGATACGAAATCCAAATCTCCGATGTGGACGAAGAATACCCCAGCGGCAGTATTTTCCGCCATTTCTCCGCCACACAGAAACTGCATCAAAACGACTGGAACCGCATGGATATCATCTGCGTGAAGGACCACATCGTGGTCTATCTCAACTCGCAGAAAGTCACCGATACCCGGATGCAGAATTCGTTCAAGGGCCGCATCGGCCTGCAGGTGCATGGAACCGAGGCGTTTAAGGACCAGGTTGTTCAGTTCCGCAATATCCGCATCAAGGATCTAAAACCCCAGTTCGAAACCGCCCAACCCTGCCCGATTCCCTTTGAAGTAAAGCAAATCGATTCGCTCAACAGCGAGGGCCTTGCCATCGCCGATATCAACCGCGACGGCAAGTTGGATATCACCTGCGGCCCCAACTGGTACGAAGCCCCCGATTGGAAACCCCACGCCCTGCGTGAGTGCATCCTGTCCGGCGAGTTCATGAACAACTACGGCGAAGTGGCGATGGATGTCAACCAGGATGGCTGGCCGGATATCGTCAGCGGCGGCTGGTTCATACCCAAGATGGCCTGGTATGAAAACCCCGGCCCCCAAGGCTTCGATCAACTGTGGACCGAACATGAAATCACCAACGACATGCACGGGACCGAAGGGATCCTGGCCTGTGATGTCGATCAGGATGGGCGGACCGATATACTCGCCAATCTCTACAACACCGAAATCCCCGTCCACTACTACGCTTTTGTAGGCTTGGATAAAAACCCCACCGGTTTTGAAAAGCGTATCATCGGCCATGAAGGCCGGGGCCATGGCACCGGCTATGGCGATGTGGATGGCGACGGCCTGGGCGATGTACTCACCCCAGAAGGCTGGTACAAATGCCCCGCCAACCCCATCAACGGCACCTGGGAATTCACCCAGTACTATCCCAAGGCTGACCATTCCTCTATTCCCTTTGTAGTGGAAGATTTCAACCTGGATGGCCTGCCCGATTTCCTCTGGGGCCATGCTCACCACTTTGGGATGCAATGGATGGAACAAACCCTGGACAGCGCGGGGCGTCCCGGCTGGCTGTACCACAGCATTGACGGCACCTACTCCCAGGTGCATTGCCCCATTCTGGTTGACCTGGATGGCGATGGCACCAAGGATATCCTGGCGGGGAAACGCTATCGCGGCCACGCCGGTGCGGATCCAGGCGCCAACGAACCCCTCTGCATCTTCTGGTACAAGGTCAAGCGGGGGCCCGATCCCCAATTCACCAAGCACATCATCTCGTATGATGAAAACATCGGTACCGGCATGAATTTCCAGGTCGTGGATATCGACAACGATGGCGACTTGGATATCGTCACCCCAGGCAAAACCGGGCTTTACCTGTTTACCAACAAAACCCGGTAACCGGTTAGCAGGACCTGATGCCGTCGCAAACACAGACAAAAACCAGGGGCATGGAATCCCATGCCCCTTTGTTTGTGCTGTTGTGGTGGTTTTTCTTCTCCTCGCCCGCCCAATCTCAATCCCTGCAGGGTGGATATTTCTCCCTGTTTAACGGCATTGATCTCCAAGGCTGGAGCATCCAATGGCCTGGACTGTGGTGGG
>JAVFAP010000148.1:0-8355 GCA_034002445.1 bacterium
GGATGCGGCCACCGCACAGCAGCACATTGGATGCCCAACTGTGGTACAAAATCCGAACCCCGGATTATTGAATCATGAGATCAAAGAGATTTTTCCCGGCCACTGGATCGATCACCGGATTCACTTCTTCGATCGCCATCCCCATTTTATTGAGACGGTCGGCCATCTCGCCGCCAATCCCAAAGATCACCTGCTTGAACTTGCCCGAGGCATCCAGTGCGTGGGTAGAAAGAAAGGGCAAGACCAGGCCGCCGGTCCACAGACCGCCGAGATGGTTGTAGCGCTCGATCAACAACGTACGCGCCCCCGCGCGGCCAGCCGCCACCGCCGCCGCGACCCCGGCGGGCCCGCCTCCCACGACCAAGACATCCGGTTCCTCGATCACCGGGATGGCCCGGGCCGGTTCAACGACAGTCTTGCCTCCGCTCGCCAGTGTCTCGGCCTGGACTCCCAGGGAAGAACCAGCCAGCACTACACCAGGAGTAAGGGCCAGATTCGATAAAAAATGACGGCGTCTCATCATCAATTCTCCTTCATGCAAATATTCCTACAATATAAATAATAAAGATTCGCTCTGAAGTGAACCCCCATCCCACGGGCCCTTGCAATTTCATCACGGCGAGAATCCCCGCGAGGCACGCCATTCTTGATATTCTGCATATAGTTTGGGCGATTCGGGATGCCCGGCAAACGCGCTGGAGCCAAGCTTGTTCATCATCCCTTGGTACTGGTAAACCAAAATGGTATCGACATGCGGCGCGATCGCTTCCAACTGTTGCCGGACCCGGGCAAAGGGTGCGGGAATCAAATTACTTTTGTAGGTATCGCCCTCAAAGTCAAAAATCTCCACATCCGCCCACAACCTGGCCCGTTGCACTTGATCATGAACGGCACGCAGGTGGGCATAGATCGCGTCCAGCTCGTCCGGCTGGGTTTTGCGCACCCCCACCTCGTCCTGGTAGGCGATAAAATCCACATCCAGGCTTTCCAGCTGCTTGGCGTAGACCGCGTCCGCCTTCGCCAGGCGGGTACCGTATGGGGCGATCAAGATCTTCGCTTCCGGCATGAGCCGGCGGGCCTCGGCGCTGCTTGTATTGCAATAGCGGATAAAGACTTCATGGTAGTAGGGATCGATCGAGGCTTCATTGGGCCAATACCACCCGTAAAAACTGGGATGCTGGCCATAGAGGCCCACCAATTCTTCCATCGCGGCAAAACGCTGTTTCGTCCCCGCCTCATCGGCATAAGTTCCAATCTTCTCATCAAAAAATCCACCACTGACAAACACCTTCATCCCCCGCCGGTCCGCTTCACTGAGCACGGCTTCCAGCGGATCCGCACAGGCCAAGTTCCACGATGGCATTTGCTTGGAGGGATAAAACGCCTTGCCATCCTGCGCGACCGAAAGCAGGACCAGGTATTGCATCCCTAGTTCCGCCATCTCGGCCACTTTGGCCTGCCACTGCGCACACGAAAATGCCGCGCAGGTGGCGTCCCAATACCCGCTTTCATGGACATGGCAATGCTGAAACTCAAACCAACTGCCTTCGATTGGCTTCAAACCAGATTGGCTGGCGGCGTTCGCATACCCCAGGGGCAACAGAGGCAGACTCAGCGTGGATTGGCAAAACAGGCGGCGTGAAATGAAATGGTTCATGGTGGTTCATCTCTAAAATCTAGTTTTCGAATAGTATGTCCCATCCTCGAGGGGGATGCAATCATCCCGCAGGGGCGAAACGAACCCCCTCCATGCGATCCCAACCATCTTTATCATGAACGAAGAACTCTGTATAGTGAACCAGAATCCCACCGAACCAGTAAGCCGTTCTCCGGCGGGATCACATCCATATCCCAGAGTGGTATCATGATCCATTACATCTCATCTGTAGTTATTTCATTCTCATTGTATACCCTGCTCTATACTCTCAATCCGGTCGCCGCGCTGGCCACCCAACCGTCCACGCACTTTTCGACCGCCTGGACCCTGGAAAACAGCACACCAGAGGAATGGATCCCGCAAACCAGCGAAGGGACATTGCAGCAAGAAGAGCAGCATCTCGTTGCGGAACTCCCCGCCCACTGTACCGCCAGTTGGGTGCTGACGATCGAGCCGGTTTGGGTCAATCACTTCTCCACGCTTCGTTATACCTACCGCGCGCAGGGGATCACCAATCATGCGTCCCAGCCAGTGTTGCAAATCCGTCCTGGCTCCATCGGCCCCGTCACGCCGGGGGCGAAAAACATCGAAAATCCGATGGCCCGCGCGGGGGAATGCCCCGTGATCCTCCCCCGGCCCTCCTTGCAGGACGGCGCCATTCATTCCGCCACCACCACGGTGTACCCTCCCATCCAAACCGAGCAGATCGATCAGATTGTCCTCACCTTGCACACCGCGGAGCAGCCGGGACGTTTTGAACTCCTGGCACTCTCGTTTGAGGATCCCTCGCTGCCAGGCAGGGAAATACTATCGTTCACTTATCTACAGCCGATTTCCGATCCGGCCCTCTGGGCTGGGTATCAATCCATTCCCCTCCAGGCAGGGGAAATTCCATTGGACACACTCTCGCCAGCCGCCGCTGGATTGCCAGCAGAGGTCACTTGCCACTCCATCCCCTTCCGCTTGCCAGCGAACCGCCTGGTCCCAGCCACCAGCCTGGCGGATTGGGGCACGATTGAAATCCCTATAAATCAGTCCTGTGCGACCATATACTTATTGATGGCTTGCCCAGTGTGGGGATCGGATGGGCAGTTCTCGTACATCCCTCGTACTTCGATATCCCAGCCGGAACGGCTTCTGGTCACAAAGCGGTACAAGGATGGAACGATCGAAAAATCCTTCCCACGAAATTTGAGTTCTGGCGCCTACGTTGTAGACGCCACCTCCCTATCCGTCTATTGCGTTCCCGTCCAGCCAGGCAAGCAACTCCAATCCATCATGCTGGATGAGTATATATCCTATGGCCAACTTGTCTTGCTGGGAATCACAACGACAAATCATCCTCTTCCAACCCTCGCATCCAAAATAGAGACGCCCGCTCCCGTCACCAAACCGATCACCACCTATACTCCCACTGTGCGGGTGGAGGAAACAGGGATCATCCACCTCGAAACCGGGCTGGGCCGGGCGCAAATCACCCCCCAGCAAGGGGGCCGCTGGCTGCAAATCGGGCATGAAATGGCCGATCGGCCGGTGCTGCAATCCCCGGCTCCTCTGTTCAGCCTCCAAGATCATGGGGCCGCCATCGCCCCGGAGACGATCCAGTTTGTCTCGCAATCCATTACGGGGGCGGATATCACGTTCTCCTACACGGCAATTATCAATCAGTGCACCATGGCCATCGCAATCCACCTATCCCCCCGGAAAAACTCGGAACTATGGATGCAGTGCGAAATCCAAAACAAGGGAAGCGCAACGCGGGAACTCCATCTCACCTTCCCTGCCCTGCCCGGCTTGCAACTGAGCGATTATCCCTCCGACGATTATTACCTGTTCCCCCGCCGCCCCGCCGCATTGGGCAACCAGCCGGTGCGCCTGCAAGGGGATTATTCCGGTGCGTTTCCCCTCCAATTCATGGATCTCTTTTCGCCCGGCCTCGATGGCGGCCTGGCGCTGCATACACGGGACACCGACATGGCCGCCAAGCGCTACCGGATGGAGAAATCCCCATCGGCTTCGTCCATGTCCATCGAGTATGGCTTCGAGGCACCGCTGATCGTAGCGCCTGGGCAGTCCTTCACGACCCCTCTGACCGTTCTGGAATTTCACAGCGGCGATTGGCACACACCGTTTCACACCTATAAAACGTGGAGTCAAACGTGGTACAGCGAGACCGCGCGGACCCGGAATGTGCTCAAAGATCTTTTTCTTTGCCGTCGCGATTACCCCATCGGCGGAACCGGCTATCTATTCGACCTCGCTTCAAACGCCTACACCTTTCCTCATTTGGTGGAAGAATCCCTCCGCGATCTGGGTGGGATCGATATGATTGACATTTCCGGCTGGGCCTATTCTGAAACCAAAGGCCGCGTCGGTTCGTATGAAGACTACGAACTGGGAGGCAAAGAGAACCTGCGCCAGGGGATCGAATGGTGCCGTACCCAGGGGATTCCCGTCGGCCTGTATTTTGAGGGCTATCTCATCGATCCCCGCTCCGACATCGGAAAGGCCCACGGCCAGGAATGGCAAATTCAGTTGAAGGATGGTTCCTTGAAACATTGGGAGGGGAATGAAGAGATGTACATGTGCTCAGGGGTTCCCGCCTGGCAAACATTTTTCAGCCAAACCCTGCACCATGTCGCCCAGGATACCGGGGCCGATGCGGTCTATACCGATCAGATCGGGTTCTCTGATAGCGTCAAAACCTGCTACGCCACCCATCACGGCCATCACCCTGGAACCCACCCGGTCATCCATGAGAACCAGATGCTTCAGGTGGTCCGTCACGCCTTGCAAGAAACCGATCATCCCGTCGCGATCTACATGGAACAAACCCCGGTCGATGTGTCCTCTCAATACGGTGATGCTGCGTTCGATTATAGTTTTTACGGCGTTCCCTACTACACCAGCCCCGCTTATCTCAATCTCTTCCGTTTCGCCTTCCCCTCGTTCAAGATCGTCCAGCTTTTCCATGCCGGGATCGACCCTCGGGCGACCGATGAAACCTTTGTCAAATTGTGCCTGTTCCACGGGGAAGCCATGTGGCTGAAGGGCCGGGCCAAATCCTGGTACAGCGCCAAATGCCGGGCCTTTATTCGCCAAGCCTACCAGACCTACCACGCCCATCGCGATGCCTTCGCCTCCACCGAGGTGGAGCCGTTCCTCCCTACCATGCAGCCGGGCTTGTACGCCAACCGCTTCGCTACCACTGAGGAAACCGTGATCACCCTGTACAATGAAACCCCGCACACGGTGAGTGGCGCCCTCCTGCAATTCGACTCCGCATCCCCAGATTGGAACAGCGAACTGGAGTTAGAGAGGGCGCAGCTCAAGCAAACCGAGACAGGATGGGTTCTCGAGGGTGTCCTGCATCCCCATGGCCTGGGCTGCTTTGTACTCAAAAACTAAAATATTCAATATCAATGATTTCCTAGAAACGGATAAAAATTCATGAAAATACGAATCATCATTCTTCTCTTTCTTTCACTCGCATGGCTTCCCACCCAGGCGGCCGATTGGGAAATGTACTTGGGGGAGGAGGGAGAAATCATCATCCTGTATCAGAAAACCGTAGTCGCAGAATCCCATTGGGTCTTTTGGGGCAAGGAGTGGAGTTGGGCGGATGTGAAGATGCACGTCGAGCCACCAGCCGAGCATTCCGCATACACTCTCACAGGTACGATAGCGAATTTGGGCTTAACCCTACGCGGAACAGCCACCCTCCCCCAGCCGCGCGAAATCCAGATGAATGTGGAATTCACCGCCGCTAAAACCCTTTCGGGCATCACGGGTGGCGGTCTTGAATTCAACCTGAAAACGGAGGTACCCTCCCTCAAACAGGTCAAGCACCCCGAGTTGCTCCCAGACCAAGCCGGCTGGCGCTGGCCGGTGGGGCCAGCCGCGCAAGCGGTCCAGGTGGAGATCCAATCCGCGGATCGCCGCACCGATTTCGAACGCAGCAACTCCAGCCAGATTCGCATGATGTGTGTCGGCAGCGAGATCGCGGCGGACGCCTCGGTCCCGGTGTCCATCACCATCACCCTTCCCCCGGATGGGGAAGTCATCCCCTCTCCCCAGGAACGCTATGCTCCCATCGATAAACAAACATGGTACAAAGACGCCCTGGCTCATGACCAAAGTCCCGTGGACCTGAGTTTCCTCAACCACAAACCCGCTGGTCAATATGGGTTTATCCAAACTAAGGGCGATGCCCTGGTCAGCCAGGATGGCCATTTCATGCGCTTTTGGGGTGGCAACCTGGCCGCCTATGCCCTGTATGTAGATAAGCAAGAGATCGCCATCCAGGCCAAACGCATCGCCCAACTCGGTTACAACTTGATGCGCATCCACCACCACGACTCCACCCGCTGGGTCAGCCGAACCGCCATCGACAAAACCCAACCCAGCAGCCGCCACCTGGACCCAGAGTTTATGGACCGGCTGGACTATTGGATCCACTGTTTGAAGGAAGAAGGCGTCTATGTCTGGCTGGATTTGCATGTCGGCCGGGTATTCAAGGAAGCCGATGAAATCCCTGGATTTTCTGACCTGCGTGATGGAGAAGCCAAAGGCTTCAGTTTCCTCAATCCTCGTGTGGAAGAATTAATGCAGGAATTCAATACCCAGTACCTCAATCATGCCAATCCCTACACCGGCCTGGCATACAAGGACGATCCCGCGATCATGGGCCTCCTGATCACCAACGAGAACGATCTTACCTTCCACTTTGGCAACCTCATGTTGCCCGATAAAGGCAATCCCTACCACACCCAACTCTTTACAGAACATCTAAGCCAATTTTCCCAAAAAACCGGTCTCAAACCCGAGGATCTGTGGAAAACCTGGGTACCCGGACCGAGCAAACTTCTGCTGGCGGATCTCGAATTCCGCTGGTTTTCCCGCATGGCCGCGCATCTGCATGAAATGGGTGTCAAAGTCCCCATCGCGGCATCACAACTTTGGGGCAACATGGGGGCAACCGGGCTCCCTTCTCAGACCGCGGGAACCCTGATCGATACCCATTCCTATGGCGCCGAAGAGGCGCTCAGCACAAATCCGCTCGACAGCCACAACTACATTACCTATATCGCCACCGGCCATGCCTATGGGATGCCCTTGAGCATCACGGAATGGAACGTCCGCTACCCCTGGACCGACCGGTTCACCGCGCCCCTGTACATGGCGTCTATCGCCGCCCTCCAGGGCTGGGACGCCCCCATGATCTACAATTATTCCCAACAACCGTTCGAGAAACCTAACCGACAAGGAGAATGGAGCACCTTCAGCGATCCCGCCCTGACCGGCCTGATGCCCGCCGCGGCTCTGCTCTACCGCCAAGGCCACGTCCGCCCCGCCCGCTCCACCTACTGCATTCAACTGGATCGAGAGAGCACTTATGGCCCCCTCAGCCGGGGCGAGACGATGACCGCCCTGCGCACCCTGGCCGAACAAAGCCAGGTGTTTCTGGGGCTGCCCGATACCCCCGAGTTGGATTGGGACCGCGCCTCCCAGCCCGCCGATGGGGTACAGATCGTGACGGATGTCACCCAAACCTTCCTCCCCGCAGGCCAGACTTTTGTCCAATCCGACACCGGTGAAATCAAGCGCAACTGGCAGGAGGGCATCCAGACCATCGACACACCCAAATCGCAGATTATTCAAGGCTGGATTGGTGGGAAAACCATCGAACTGACGGATGTAGCCTTCTCGATCCAGACGCCCAAGGCCACCATCGCCATTACCAGCCTGGACAACACTCCCATCGCTCAGTCCAATCAAATTTTGATCACCATCATGGCTCGGGTCATGGCGGACGAAAACAACCGCTTCCCCCTGTTTTCAGAGCCGGTGCAAGGGAGAATCCAGATCACGGCCCAGGCGGATATGGCGCTGTTCCCTTTACAGGGCGGTCAGCACAGACTTGCGGAAATCCCCATTCCCTATCACAATACCCAATACACGCTGGACCTCCCCCTGCCAGAGGGAACCCACTGGTTTGTGCTGGAGAAGAAATGACATAAATGAGGGGGAGCCGCTTTCGCGTGGAAGAATCAGCAGATAGCCGCAAGGAAAGGCAAAAAAAGGACTACATAATGGGTAAAAAATCCAAGGCCAAAACCCAGGCGGTTCCCTCGCCCTCCAAAGCACCCCGGCAGCCATGGTTCGACAGCCTCAGCCTCATCTACCTCGGTTTGCTGGTGTACCTGGGGGCGTTGATCCTCGCATCCGTGCTGAACATCAATACCCTCTTTTTCGCCAGTGCCGGCTTTTATGCCTTTATGGGGAAATTACAAACGGTGGGGGCCAGCGCGGTCGGCGTCGTCATCCTGGCCATGATCCACCACAGTCGCACCAAGGTGTGAGGTCCTTCTGGCAGCCTCACTCCGGTCGGTAGGCATGAAAGAGGGCATCACAGCGCCCGCAGTGGTCATGCTGGTGGCAGAAGAATTGCACGGCCTTGGGATCGCTCCACAGGGCCGCGATTGAATACTCGCAGGCTTCTAACGAACCCAAGGTGTAGTTTCTCAAATTACAGCAGGGTGTCACCTGCCCATTCATCAAAATGTACAGACTGTCATCCGTCTTCACACAGAGCCTGTCAAACCGGGTCGCGAGCCGCACCGCCAGCGGCTGCTGGTTTAAACTGCGTACTGCCAGCCCATGCCTCTTCCCCAAACGCTACAAGTCCGTAATCATCG
>JAVFAP010000149.1:0-8345 GCA_034002445.1 bacterium
GGTGCGCGGCGCCCGTCTTTTTGCTGCTTCAGTGTACATGCGGATGTGGGGCTTTTATATGTTCCAAGGCCGTGGTGGGAACGGAAATTCTCTCTGGATCGAGGGGTCAAAAAGAATCGACTCCAAACTCCCTGCCTTCATTGCCTAAACGGGCCGGGAGAGATTCAATAGTCCTTAGGGGAATGAGAGTTCTTTCCGCCGCGCTGAAATGGGAGTGAACCATGGTAAAGCCACAAGAATTGGTACAAAAAATCGAAACCGAACTCAACCCGCCCCAAAAAGAGGCGGTTTTATATACGAACGGGCCTCTGCTGGTGATATCCGGGGCGGGGAGCGGCAAAACCCGGGTGATCGCCTTCCGCATCGCCTACCTGATCGCCGTGGTTGGCCTGGCGCCGTGGAACGTGCTGGCTGTCACCTTTACTAACAAAGCGGCCAAGGAAATGCGCGAACGGGTGGAGCATCTCCTGGGAGGTGGGGCCAAGGGGCTGTGGATTGGCACATTTCACTCCATCTGCGCCCGCATGCTGCGCCAGGATGGCCAGGAAGCGGGGATCGATCCCAACTTCACCATTTACGATCGGCCAGATCAGACCTCTGCCATTAAACGTGCCCTGGACATCTGTGGACTGAGCCATGAAAAGAAGAACGCCAATGCCTATCTAAACCAGATCTCCAAAGCCAAGAGCCGCTTTGAATGGCCCATGGATTACGCCCAGAACGCCAAAAGCCCCAAAGAAACCCAAACCGCCAACGTTTACAACGAGTACACCAAAATATTGAAAGAAAACAACGCCCTGGATTTCGATGACCTGCTGATGCAGGGCGTGCGGCTGCTGATGCGATGCCCCGAGGCCGGTCAGAAATACCGCTCCCGCTTCCAATCCATTCTGGTGGATGAGTATCAGGATACCAACCATCCCCAATACCTTTTTCTGCGTGAACTGGCGACCGCGCACGGCAATATCTGCGCGGTGGGCGACGATGATCAATCCATCTACCGCTGGCGCGGCGCGTCGATCCGCAACATTCTGGAATTTGAGCAGGATTACCCTAACCTAAAAGTTGTCCGCCTTGAGCAAAACTACCGGTCGACCGGTAACATCATCGGTGCGGCCCAGGCCCTGATCGAGCACAACGCCCAGCGCCATGACAAGGCGCTATGGACCAAGCAGGAACCCGGAGAAAAACTGGGGCTGATCCATCTGCCCGATGAACAGGCGGAAGCCGGTTGGATTTGCGATGAAATCGAACGCCTGCATACCCATCGCCAAGTCTCCTACCGCCAATTCGCGGTATTTTACCGCGTCAACGCCCAATCCCGTCTGCTAGAAGAAGAATGCGTCCGTCGGGGTCTGCCCTATACCATGGTCGGAGCGCTGGCCTTCTATCAACGCAAGGAAATCAAGGATATCCGTGCCTATCTGCAATTGCTGTTGAATCCCGCCGACTCGGTCGCGTTTCAACGTGTCGTCAACGAACCCAAACGCAAACTGGGCGAGACCTCGGTCAGCAAACTGATGAATTACGCGGTCCGGGAACAACTGCCCATCCTGGAAGCCGCCCTGCATTGCGTGGAGGATACCGAGCGATCGGGAATGCGCCTCTTGACCTGCCAAACCTTCTCCCATTTTGCCCGCTTGTTCGAACACTGGAAAGCCGCAGGCCGGGAACGCTCCCTCTCCGCCTTGGTAGAGCGGGTTGCCCGCGAAAGCGGTTACTGGGATCTGCAAGAAAAAGACAAGGATCCCCAAGCCCAAACCCGGCTGGAAAATCTGCAAGAATTCATTAACGCGGCCGCGCAGTTCGAAACAGAACTAGAAAACCAAATCGGCGCCTCCCTGGATGCGCTGACCAAACTCGAAGCGTTTATGGAAAATGTCAGCCTCGTTTCGGATGTGGATAAGTGGAACGGCAACGACGACCGGATCGTCCTGATGACCCTGCACGGCGCCAAGGGATTGGAGTTCCCCTACGTCTTCCTCACTGGCATGGAGGATGGCTTGTTGCCCCACCAAAATTCCCTGCAAGAAAAAGAACAACTGGAAGAAGAACGACGCCTGTGCTATGTCGGCATCACCCGAGGAATGAAAAAAGTCTATCTGACCGGCGCTGATGTCCGGCGTTTGTACAATAACAGCACCTACACCATCCCCAGCCGCTTCTTGCAGGAAATCCCTGCCCAGTTCATCGAGGAACTCTCGTGGGACAGCAAAGGACTACGCGCCTCCCACGTCGCCATGAATTTTAGCCATTTGAGCGGCCCCTTCCAACGGGATGAACCCTTGGAACCCGGTGACCTGGTGATTCACCGTTCTTTCGGCCAAGGCGTGATTCTGGAAATCGAGGGGCAAGGAAATCGAGCCTATATCACCGTGGACTTCATGAGCGTAGGTAAAAAGACCATGGTTCAACAATATGCCGGCTTGATGAAAGTGTAATCCCCCAGCATTTGCCCATAATTTTATTCAGCAGCGCCGCTGCGCGTCGTGGTAGCCTACCCACTGCGGAGTCGCTCCAGGGTTCCATCCATTTTTTTTCAAAAAATGGATGGAACCCTGGGCGTTACGCTGTTCGGATTTTTCTGTGAAACATACCGGGAAGATTGGGGGATAAGTTGGGACGCGTTATCCGCGCGTATCAAGGAAAATGGCTAGTTCGGGCTTGGTTTTACGGTAAACGTGGGACGGTATGATGGTGGGCTACGCGCCTGCGGCGCTATGAGCCCACCCTACGATTTATGTAATAACAACCCGCGATCCACTGCCGGTTATTCCGTGACTTTGGGGACGCGGAAACAGCCGGCTTCTTGGTCGGGGGCGTTGTGGAGGGCGGTTTCTTGGGTGAGGGAGGGGTCCACGCGATCGTCCCGCATGACATTGAAGAGGGGCACGGCGTGAGAGATCGGTTCGATGTGGGAGACGTCGAGGGATTGCAATTTCTCGACATAAACCAGGATTTCATCGAGATGGGTGGTAAAGAGATCGGCTTCGTCTTCGGTGAGTTCCAAGCGGCTGAGGAGGGCGATATGTTTGACTTCGTCGCGGCTGATGCTCATCTTCAATCCTTTAATCCAGTGGGGTCATCGTTCAGAATTTGGGGGAAGACGGGTCGGGCAGGCTTTAGGAACCAGGCCCATCTTTTTCTTCCGCTTTCGAGGCAAAGGATACCTCCGGTTCGGGGAAATTGGCAAGGTCCGTGGGAGGGGATTCTGGTTCGTCTGGGGGGGTGTCCTTGAGGACGATCTGACTTTTGCCTTCCTTGGCATAGGGGCTAATGGGTTCTTGGGTCGATACATTGTCGACCAGGATCTGAATTTCGTTGATATGGGTGAGGCCCAGTTTGTCATCCAATTCGCGGTACAAGGTATCCTGAAACTCCCGGGTGAAAGCCGGGACATTGAGGTCAAGATTCAAGGTCAGGCGAATTTTGATGAACAGATCCTCGTCACGTTCTTCGGTTCGGACGGTGACGCTTTGCACGCCGGGGGTATCCTTGGCCATGCGCAGGATAAATTGATCGATGGCGTCAAAGGAAATGCCGATGGCGCCAGTGTCGTTCTCTTGGATGATCAGGTTGCGGGGTTCAATATCGACATGGAGAGAGATGAGCAGAATGGAGAAACTACAGCCGAGGGTGAGGAGGCCGCAGGCGGCGATGAGCAATTTCCCCTGGAAACCTTGGAAAAGCCAGGAGAGGCTTTGGGCAATGATCATGGGATCTTGCATATCGCCAAGGACGATCAGCCAGCAGAGGATGGAGAAGCCGAACAGAAAAAGAAACGAAAGGTAGAGAGAGAGTTTTTTCATCGTATCCTGGTTACTCGGCGGTGACAGAATTCACCGGTTCGGGGATCCCCTTGCATTCTTCTAACAGCAGGGGTTTGTCTTTTTCTTGTTCAAACACATTTTCCACATTGATCAAAATGCGGCGAACGGTCAGGCCGGCTTGCAGTTCCAGCACGCGGGTGATGGTGCCTTGTAGCTCGCGGGCTTCCTTGATGATGCGGGTTCCGTAGAGGACGGTCAGGGCCAGGATGATTTCGACCGTGCCTTGTTCAAAATTGATGCGGATGCTTTTTTCCAAGACTTTTTTGGGTGCCTGTTCGCCGATTTTGGCGCCGGAGATGCGGAAAAAGCGGTTGATGTCGATTTCCTTGGCAATAATACGCCGCACGATGGCTGGCGCGATCTGCACGCGGCCCAGTTCCGTATCAAAATAACCAATCATGAAGTCCTCCAGCAGAGTTCAAATCGTACCGCTGTATCTTAGCCGTGTTCCCCACAAAATGTTATGGTTGCCCAAGCATATTTTGTGTTCCGGAGGCCGTAGGGACGGGTGGGGCCGAATTGTGGATGATGAAAGCGGTAACCAGGCCAAGGCCAAGCAGTTTGACCGCCATGAAGAGGGTCATCCAGCCCTGTTTAAACAGGGGGGCATCGTAGTAATAGGGGATGGCCAACAGGCCGAGGCCGAGCGCGAGGGGCAGCAGCCAGCGGGTTTCGCGGGTCCAAGCCTGGTGGAGGGAGAAAGCGAGGATAGGGATGGTTTGGACCAGGTAGTGATCCCAGCAGAGGCTGGGCAAGAGCAGCATGGCAATCAGCCAAAGGCTGTATTCCCGGAAGGTTTCGTGGCGGTTCCCGGCCAGGGTGAGGCGAAGCAAGGCCGCGACGATGGCCAGTGCGGTGAGGATTGAAAGCGCCTTGGCCAGAGTGGGTCGGTTGGCAATGCCGGTTGTGGAGGGGTTCTGAGTCAGCAGGCGGTACCACAGGGCGGAAGGCGCCTGGTTGTGGGGTTCCACATGGTAATGCTGGTTGAACTGGGCCCAGGTGGAAGAACCATAGGCCATTTGCCGGGTCTCTTGGAGAAAAGCACTGTGGCGCTGAGGCCCGCACCAGGCGAGGGAGATCGCGACGGTAAGAGCGAGAGTCAGGGCCCCCGCCAGGACAGTTTGCCAGCGGCCTTTCCAGGCAAAGAAGAGCAGGAGAAAGGCGGGCGCGACCTTGATCGCCACTCCCAGGCCAAGGACTGCCCCAGCGGTGCGATGCCAGCGGCGGGTGTGCAAGAACCAGGCCGATGTGAGGACCAGAAGGATGAATGTGTTCATCTGCCCAGCGGAAAAGGTGCGGGGCAGGGGATAAAAGCATGCGGAAAGGCCGAGAAGCACACCCCACCAAAGCAGGCGGTTCTCGCCGGGTTTACAAAGAAACTGGACGGTCAGGGCCAAGGCCGCGAGATATGCGGCATGGCTGAGCAAGAAGAACAGGGTCCAGGCGGTATCATAGGAAAACCAGGCGAGGGGAATGAGAAGCAGCGCGAAAAACGGGGGATAGACAAAGGGATTGAGGCCAGTGGAGATGCTCAGGGCTTTGTGGGTTTTGAGCATCAGGGCAGGATCGAAAAAGTCCCCGCCGCGCTCGGCCAGGAAGCCCGCCAGGTACAGGTGGGCAAAATCGTTGCGGTGGGAGAAATAGGAGAGAAAAACGCTGCTGTGCAGGTAGAAAAAAATCCCCAGCACGATCAATACAATCCCCAGTACCTTTTCTTTCTTTTCCATGGGCTCCTCTTGCGTATCGTTTTGATTGAACATACTCATTCTGGGCAGGGAAATCAATCCTCGAGGGTAGTGGATCGTGGATCGTTGAAAGACAGGGTTGGTGCGGTTCGCTCCAGCGTTCCATCCGCTACCGCGGATTCCCCGCTTCGCTATCCAGGGATCGCGCTTTCAGCGCTTCATGAAAAAATAATCGGAGTGGGGGTATACAGGCATCGAAAGGCCTTCTGGTGGGCTAGTCTCGCTTCGCTCGCTTTGAACCCAACCTACAAATGCAGTGGATCGTGGATAGAAAGGGGATACTGGATTGTTGCGGCGTCGCACCAGATCTCCGCCCATTGATAAATTACACCGGGTTGCTGCGGTGTCGCTCCAAGGTTTCAGTCCTTTTTGGTAACATGGGATCGATACCAAACTGTTTCGAAGGTTGTTTCAAATGCCAGGCCATTTTTGAAAATAATGAGAGGAACGAAATAAACATGAAAAAATGTGTCTTTATTTTATTGTTCTCCGCGATGATGCCGTTTTCCGTGTTGGCAGAAGACCAACAGCCGTGGTATGAACGCTTCCTGGTTGGAATGGAAGTCGGGCCGAGTGGAGCACAGTTTGGAAGCGATCCCAGCGATATCGAATACGCTCAACATTTTTCTGGAAAAGATATTGTGGACGCGCAAATCCAAACCGGTTCCCAATATATCGTGATCTGGGGGAAGGATAGTGAGTACGCGTATTACAATTCGAATGTCGCGCCTCGCTGCCCCGGCTTACAAGGGCGGGATGTGATTCAGGAGACGATTGACGCGGCAAAATCCCACAAGATGCCTGTTATCGTTTACTGTGTGGTGCAAGGGAATGGATATCCGTTACGTACCCATCCAGAATATGATATGCGCGGTGCGGATGGGAATCGGCTAGGCCGGATCTGTTATAATTCGGATTATATTACCCATGCGAAAGCGGTATTGGATGAAATGCTGGCCTACGATATTGACGGGTTGCATATCGATATGCTCGATCAGGGATTTGGCCCTCCCTACGGGTGCTGGTGTGATTCGTGCAAGGCCTTATTCAAAAAAGAGTATGGTAAAGAAATGCCCGCGGGTGTGACCTGGGATGAAGATTGGGATCGGATGTTGGAATTTCGATACAACACCAGCGATCGGTTTGAAAAAGAACTATACCGGTATGCGAAATCCATCAAACCGGAGGTTACGGTGGATTATAATTATCACGGCTATCCTCCCTTTTCCTTTGAATTGGGGCAACGCCCGGTGCAGCATGCGGATAATGGGGATTTCGTAACAGGGGAAACCGGGGTGTGGGGGTTCAGCGCCCTGGGGGTTGGCCAAACGACTCGTTTTCTTGCCGCATCCACCCCTGGGAAACGGTATCAAGTCGTCATGCAGCGCGGAGTGAGAATGTACCACGATCAGACCACCCGGCCCTTGGATGATATGCGTTGGGAAATGTTGACCTTACTTGCCCATGGCGGGCAAGTGACGATTGTGGATAAGACGCCGTACGATGGTTCCCTGGACCATGTCGCCTATGAAAGGTTTGGGAAATTATTCCAAGAAGCCTTGGCGAAAAAAGACCATTTTGGGCAGCCGCATTATGCGGAAGCAGGGATCTACTATTCGCACCGGACCCGTGATTGGTATGCAAAAGAACAAGCCTGGCAGTATCAACAAAGCTTCAATGGAGCACACGCCACGTGTGTTTATGAGCATATTCCTTACCAAATCGTGCTGGATGAAAATTTGTCGCTCGATACCCTCGCGCCCTTATCTACGCTGGTCCTCCCCAACGCGGCCATTCTCTCCCCACGGGAAATTGAGATATTTACGGCTTATGTTCAAAACGGAGGGAACCTGGTTGTGACCGGTGTCAGCGGCCTGTATGATTGGATGGGACACCCCCAGCGAAACAGTGCGTTATCCGGCTTGATCGGAGCGGAAGCCACGCAAATTCTTGCCTCGCTGGATAATCATGTCTGTTTGCAGAAACGCAATGGACCGCAATCCATTTTGCATCAGGATATCCCCGTGAATTGGCCCTTTCTTGTGGTGGGCCCTGGGGTTGCCTACAAACCAACCACGGCAGAAGCCATCGGGGATTGCATGAAACCTGCCCGAACGGTACGGCAAAAACAAGGCAAGGAAGGAACGGAGATGCCGATGTCCGCTGATGACTCCGTAGGTCCGGCGATCTTGGTGAACCAATTCGGCAAAGGAACGGTGCTCACCATCGCGTCGTCACCCGGGTACGCGGTCGCCAGTGAACACCGTATGCCGGAAGACCGCTTTTTACTTCGTAACGCCATCCGCTTTTTGAATCCCGAGCCAAAGATCACCATCGAGGCGCCGACCTTTGTGGAAACGGTGATCACCCAAGAAGGAAGACGCTATCGAGTCCACTTTTTGGGTTACCAAACACCGCCAGGATGGACGCCTTCGAAAAACCGTCCCTATGGTTTACCCACTTTAATCGAAGACAAGCCGCTGTATCGAGCCACGGTTACAGTCAAAGAAAAAATCAAAGATATTTCTTTCTTAAATAGAACCACCGAAATGAAGAAAGGATCGGAAAAGACAATCTCTCTTTTGATCCATGATGTCCATGAGGTGGTCATCATTGATCTCTGAAGGCGGAACGATCGCGAGGGATTGCTGGAAAATTGAGGCGGGGACAGGGTAAAAACCCTGCCCCCGTCGTTTTTTTCTCACCGTGTGCCGTCAGGCTTGTTTGCGGGTGGTGATGATCTCTTGCAGGAGGGCTTTAAGGTCGCCGG
>JAVFAP010000150.1:0-8325 GCA_034002445.1 bacterium
CGTTCGGCAGGACATCGAGGAAATCATCAAGGCGGGTGACCGGGCAGCCGCGCTGACCCACCAACTCTTGGCATTCAGCCGCAAGCAAATCTTGCAACCGGTCAATGTGAATATCAATGATCTGGTATTGAATACGGATCGGATGCTGCGCCGGTTGATCGGTGAAGATATTGAATTGGAAATTATTTTGGATGAACACCTGGGAACAGCTTTTCTCGATCCCCATCAGGTGGAACAAATTATCCTCAACCTGGTTGTCAATGCTCGGGATGCCATGCCGCAAGGGGGAACCTTGACGATCGAAACCTCCAATGTCTTTTTGGATGATGATTACGCGCGTGCCCACACCGAAGTACAACCGGGTATGCATGTGATGCTGGCGATCAGCGATACCGGCTGCGGAATTGACCGGACCATCTTCAATCAAATATTCGATCCCTTCTTTACCACAAAAATGAAGGGAAAAGGGACGGGGTTGGGACTCTCCACCGTCTATGGTATCGTGAAACAAAGCAAGGGATCCATCTGGGTCTACAGTGAACCAGGCAGCGGCACCTCCTTCAAAATTTATTTCCCATGTGTGCCTGGGCCGGCATCAACCATCGGCGAAACAAAACCGCTTGAATCCGAAATCCATGGCAATGAAATGATTCTGCTGGTGGAAGATGAAGATACCCTGCGGCAAATGATTAGCCGTGTGCTGGAGGAACATGGGTATAAGGTAATCCCCGCAGGCTTTGGGGAAGAAGCCTTGGAATTATGTGAACAGTATGGAAGCTGCATCCAGTTGCTCCTGACCGATGTCGTCATGCCGAAAATGAGTGGGCGGATACTGGCGGATAAAATCACAGCCCGCTATCCCTCCATCCGTGTGCTCTATATGTCGGGGTACACCGAAAACGCCATCGTTCATCATGGCGTGCTGGATGAAGGCGTGCATTTTATCCAAAAACCAGTTGTTCCCATGAAATTGCTTCAAAAAATTCGCTTGGTCTTGTCATGCTGACGCAAAAGACAGGCTGAAACGTAGGATATTCTCCGAGGAAAATGGGGGAAGCGTAATGAAAAAACGAGTTTTGTTTTTCGTTCCCGTCATCGCCCTGCTGGGTCTTGGATTCTGGGTGACAGAGCCAACGAAAGCCCAGGCGGCGGATTGGATCGCTTGGAAAGCTTGCTTGAGCCAGGCGGAGGAATGGTATGGATCGGATGAAGCTGTCCGCATTGCACACCAACTCATACTTTACCAGCATGATGTGGGAGGGTGGTCCAAAAACATCGATATGGCCGAGCCGCTCACGCAAGAGCAAAAAGGAGACCTGATTCAGGACAAGCCGGACCGTACCGAGTGTACCATCGATAACGGCTCAACCTACCGCCAATTGGCGTACCTGGCCCGTGTCTACGACAAGACCAAAACAAACCGATTCAAAGCAGCCTTCGAACAGGGACTGGATTTTTTACTATCGATTCAATATCCCAATGGCGGATGGCCCCAGTTTCCTTACAAAAAAGGGTACTACACCCACATTACATTCAACGATGACGCGATGATTGGTGTGATGATCTTGCTGCGGGATGTGGCAAATGGCGAGCCTCCTTACACCTTTGTAGACGCGGCCCAGAAAGAACACGCCCGACAGGCGGTCGAAAAAGGGATTGATTGTATTCTCCGCTGCCAGATTGTCGTGGATGGGAAAAAAACAGGCTGGTGCGCGCAGCATGACGAACATACCTTGGCGCCCGCGCCAGCCCGCACCTATGAAAAAATTTCGATCAGCGGCTCGGAAGGGGTGGGCATTCTGCGCTTTTTGATGCAGTTGGAAAGCCCCAGCTCCGCAGTGATCGCAGCGGTGGAGGCAGCGGTGGCCTGGCTGGAATCGGTTCAACTGGAAGGGATCAAGGAAATCCGGCAACCGGTCCCTGGTGATCCCAAAACGTTGGATAAGGTGATTGTCGCCGAGCCGACCGCTCCGCCCCTCTGGGCCCGGTTTTATGAAATCGGCACCAACCGGCCGATCTTCTGTGGCCGGGATGGAGTTGTGAAATCCACCCTGGCGGAAATTGAATTGGAACGCCGAACGGGGTACAGTTGGTATACCGAGCGTCCCCGGGATCTCCTCCAGCGAGAGGTTCCCGCGTGGCGGGCGCGTTGGGGCAGCGGGGCCCTGGATCGGAATTGATCCGAAACCGCAAAGGAAGGGAAAGAGGAGAAAAGGGGATGGTTGATTCTACAAAAGTAAAACGGCGTGGGTTTATGGGCGCTTCCGCAGCCGCGGCGGCCCTGACAGTCCTGCCACGGCAGGTCTTGGGGGGAGCGTCCTTTGTCGCGCCCAACGACAAAATTAATATTGGGTTTATCGGCGCGGGGACCCAGGGCATTCGACAATTAATCGAAGCGCTCCCGATGGCGGATGTGCACATTGGCGCCATCTGCGATCCCAACGAAGAGAGTTCCAACTATGTCGATTGGTACCGCAATGAGATCCGAGACAAAATCCGGGCCTTCCTGGATCAGCCCACTTGGGGCGTGGACGCGTCGGGATGCCGTTGTGGCCGCAAGATCGGTCTGGAGATCGTCAAAGCCTACTATGGTAAAACCAAGCCGTCCGGCGAGTACGCCGGCTGCCCGGGGTACAGCGATTTTCGCGAAATGCTGACGAAGGAAGATGGCTTGGACGCGGTCTATATCATGACCCCCGAGCATTTGCACGCGACGATCGCGATTACCGCGATGAACATGGGCAAGCATGTTATAACCCATAAGCCCATTGCCAATGTCTTTCAAGAATTGGATGTCACCGTACAGACCGCCGCGAAAAGCGGAGTCGCCACCCACCTCTTCTGTGCGGCGGGCAGCCCCTCCACCTCCGATCTCTGCGAGTGGATCTGGAACGGCGCCATCGGCCCGGTCCGCGAAGTGCATAACTGGTCCACACGGCCCCTCTGGCCCCAGGGGATGACCCAGTGGCCTGAAGAACAGCCTGTCCCCGCAGGACTGGATTGGGATCTCTGGCTGGGCCCGGTGCCTCACCGGCCCTATTCCTCCGCGTATGAACCGGTGGTGTTCCGTGGCTGGTATGAATTCGGCTCCGGTGCGTTGGGCGATATGGGGCATTATAGTTTTTACCAAATCTTCAAGATTTTAAAATTGGGCATGCCCACCACGGTCGAAGCCACTCGCAGCCAGTATTGGGAGATCGTCGATTATCTGTGGCAGAAACAGATCAACGACAAATCCTTCCCCCGCGCCTCCATGATCCATTGGGAATTTCCGGAACGGGAGGGGATGCCTCCGGTATCGTTGCATTGGTATGACGGCGGATTACGCCCCCCTCTCTTACGCGAACTGGAAGAAGATGGCCAGCCCATGCCAGAAGAAGGCATGTTGTTTGTTGGCGAAAATGGAAAAATTCTGGCGGGATTCACCGGCGGCGAACCGCGTTTGATCCCAGACAAGCGGATGAAGATGTTCCGCGCCCCCGAAAAAACCTTGCCTCGCCCCCTTGGCGAAATGGAGCAATGGATACAGGCATGCAAGGGTGGGGAAGAGTCCGGCGCGGCCTTTGGCAAAGTCTATCCCTTCAGCGTCGCGATTGCCCTGGGGAATGTGGCACTACGGGTAGATAAAAAGTTGCACTGGGACGCGGAGAAGAAATCCTTCCTTAATTCGGAAGACGCCAATGCCCTGTTGCGCCGGTCCGCCTATCGGGAAGGCTGGGAATTGTAAGCCAATGTTTGAAATCAAGGGGGGCATGCGCGATGCCCCCCTCCAGCCGGAGGGAGAATCATGGATACAAAGCAAGCCAATGTAATGATCGTCGATGATACGCTGGCGAATTTACGATTATTAGAGGGGATGCTGAAAGGGGAAGGGTATCGCATTCGGCCCTGTCCCAAGGGCGCGGTCGCCTTGAACGCCGCGATGAACGAACCGCCGGACTTGATCCTGTTGGATATCAACATGCCCGATATGAGTGGCTTTGAAGTCTGTGATGCCCTCAAGCGGGACCCCCGCACCATGGATATTCCCATCATTTTTATCAGCGCTCTCCATGATATCGACGACAAGATCCTGGCTTTTCAAAAAGGGGGCGTGGATTATATTTCCAAGCCTTTCCAGTTTGAAGAAGTGAAAGTCCGGGTCGAAACCCATCTGCGCTTGCGGAAATATCAAAAACATCTGGAATTTCTGGTTCAACAGCAAGTCAAGGAAATCTCCGATTCGCAGATGGCTACGATTTTTGCCCTCTCCAAATTGGCGGAATCCCGTGATGATGACACCGGGAAACATTTGGAGCGGGTGCAACGGTATTGTAAGACGCTGGCAGAAGCCCTCCAGAGTAATTCGGTGTACCAAGACCAGATCGATGAGAAATACATCAATAACATCATCATGGCTTCGCCCCTGCATGACGTGGGGAAGGTAGGGATTCCCGATTCCATCCTATGTAAACCAGGGCGGTTAACCCCCGAAGAATTCCATATTATGAAAACGCACACGGTTATTGGCGCCAGTACCCTGCGCTCCGTTCGTGATACCTATCCCCGGAATTCCTTTATCAACATGGGGATCGAAATTGCCAATTCGCACCACGAACATTGGAACGGCAAAGGCTATCCGGAAGGATTGGCGGGTGATGCGATACCCTTGAGCGCGCGCATCATGACCATCGCCGATGTCTATGATGCTCTCCGCTCCAAGCGGTGCTACAAACCCGCGTTTCCTCATGACAAAACCGTGGCGATTATCACCGAATCCAAGGGGACGCAGTTTGATCCGGTGCTGATCGATGCGTTCTTGCGGGTGGAGGCTGTTTTCGATGAAATCCATCAACACTGGGGGGAGTGATAAAAAAGCCCTCCGATGGAGGGCGAGAGGGCGGTTAGGTGTGGTGAATTGAATCCTTGCGGGCTTTGCGGCCTTCCGTCAAAATACTGCGTATTTTAAACAGAATTTTCTGGCGTGTGGTGTGCTGTGCATGGGCAACCTCTTCCGCTAAAGTCGTCAACGATCCCTGTAAGAGTTCTGTTTCAATCTTGGGGAGATCGCACAATTTGGATTTGTAAAAGAGGGTCTTGGCAATGGCCGCCACCACCAGAGGTGACCGCTGTTTGATTTCATCTTTGGCCCGGTCTACTTTGATCGCGTAGAGATCGGGCGTATCGGTTTCATGCTCCGGAAGGAGGATGGGTTCCCGGAAAAAGGCAAAAAGTTCATCGATCTGGGATTCTGTCATCACAGATCGCAATCCGCCCGCATGGGCGTAGGCGAAGGGGACCATCACTTTGACATCCCCCGATTGCAGGACGTAAAACGATTGCTCCTTGCCTTCGACCTGCATTTTGCGGATCGATTTGATCTTGCATATTCCCAGACCGGGTTTGACGACGGTGTCGCCGATTCCAAATGCCATATCTGATCTCTTCTCCCATCAAATGATAAAAGGCTGCCCCCGCTGTCTTGAAGAACAGACCCGGGGGCATTCCTTGGGTTCCACTTACGCAGTTTCGACTTGATCCTCAAATACCAGCAGAGGTTCTGATCCTTCGGTAATGACTTCCTTGGTGATGACGCATTTGGAAACTCCGGACATGGAGGGGATTTCATACATGATATTCATCATGGATTTTTCCAGAATGGCGCGGAGACCACGGGCCCCGGTCTTGCGGGCGATGGCTTGCTGGGCGACCTCGTCCAAGGCCTCCTCGGTAAATTCCAACTGTACCCCTTCCAATTCAAACAGTTTTTTATACTGTTTGCAGATGGCGTTTTGGGGTTTGGTTAGAATGTTTTTCATCGCCTGCAAATCGAGCTCATCCAACGAGGTCAGGCAGGCAAAACGGCCCACGAATTCAGGGATCATCCCATACTTGATCAGATCCTCGGGTTCAATCAGCACCATGCAGTTTTTCTCATCGATGGCCACCATGCCTTCTTCGGTGGTGTTAAACCCGATGATCCGCTTGCCAATCCGCCGCTCAATGATCTTATCCAAGCCGACAAACGCCCCGCCACAGATGAAGAGGATGTCGGTGGTGTTGACCTGGATGAACTCCTGGTGGGGATGCTTACGGCCGCCTTGAGGGGGCACATTGCAGACCGTGCCTTCAATGATTTTCAACAGCGCCTGTTGCACCCCTTCGCCGGAGACATCGCGGGTAATGGAGACATTTTGGGTTGTCCGGGCGATTTTATCGATTTCATCGATATAAATGATACCCTTCTCGGCTTTCTCCACATGATAGCCCGTGGCCATCAGCAGTTTGAGGATGATGTTCTCCACATCTTCCCCCACATACCCGGCTTCTGTCAATGTGGTGGCGTCGACGATGGTGAAAGGCACATTGAGCACTTTCGCCAAGGTCTGTGCGATGTACGTCTTGCCCGAGCCGGTTGGGCCGATCATCAGAATGTTGCTTTTCTGCAATTCAATCTCATTGGTGGTGGATTCGTTGTACCGGATGCGTTTGAGATGATTGTGTACCGCAACCGAAACAAATTTCTTGGTGGTATCCTGCCCAATGACATATTGATCGAGCGCTTCCTTGATTTCCTTTGGTTTCAGAAACTCTCGAAGTTCGACTTCAATTTCTTCTTCCAGGACATTCATGCACAGCAAGACACATTCGTTGCATATATAGGCCGGCTGGGACGTGTGTTTTTGGGGCGGGCCTGCAATCAACTTCTTGACTTCGTCCTGGTGTTTGCCGCAGAAGGAGCAGTATAATGGTTTTGATTTACTTGTGTAATCCATTCAAACCCTCAATCAAATCCATGATAGCCATCATGGGGTCTTTGCCGCTTTGAACCCCTTGGGATACCGGCCGCGGAGTCCGGAAACCGGGTGGTCTGATCAACCATGAACAACGAAAACCTCTCTCGGGAAGAGCGGGTCTCGATGGGGGATTTTGTCAGCACCATAATAAAACCAAGCGAAAACATAGCGGGCTATGTTTTCGCTGGCCATTTGGTTCTTCGTCGCGTATAACGGCGCTCGCGTCCTTATTATAGCCGAGAACGCCGCCAAATCCATCATTACTTTGCGGAAGTATTCGTTTTGGTTTTGGCTTGGGATTCAAAGACTCCGTCAATCAATCCATATTCCTTGGCTTCCGTGGGCGACATGAAATAATCCCGGTCGGTATCCATCTCTAACTGTTTCATGTCTTTTCCGGTGTGGAAAGAGAGAATCTGGTTTAGCCGGTCCTTCAACTTGAGAATCTCCCGCGCCCGGATCTCGATATCCGAAGCCTGGCCGGAAAAACCGCCCAAGGGCTGGTGGATCATGATGCGGGCATTGGGAAGGGCGTGCCGTTTCCCTGGCGCGCCGGCCGCTAGCAGCACGGCGCCCATGCTCGCCGCCAAACCCATGCATGTTGTGGCCACATCCGGGCGAACATACTGCATCGTGTCATAAATCGCCAACCCGGCGGAAACGGAGCCGCCGGGACTGTTGATGTACAGTTGGATATCTTTATCCGGATCCTCGGCTTGCAAAAAAAGCAATTGGGCAATGACCAGATTGGCCATGTGATCCTCAATCGCATCCCCGATAAAGATGATTCGATCCTTCAACAAGCGGGAATAAATATCGTATGCCCGTTCGCCCCGGCTTGTCTGTTCTACAACCATTGGTACCAAAACCACGCGATTCCTCCTGCCTGCCGGTTATCCAGCCTTACGCTTCGTCTTCCGTTTTCTCTTCCGTGGCTTCCTCGCTGGCGGGAGAGCCAAGAATCAAATGCTGTAATTTATCCAGAACTTTGCTTTCCAGCGCTTCCCGGCGGTAATATGATTCCATCCCGCCTTGTTTGATCCGATCGATATAGTTGGACGGATCCGCCCCATCTTGCTTGGCGATCCGGACGATATACTCAACGTATTCTTCGTCCGTCACTTCGATCTCTTCTTTTTTCGCAATGGCTTCCATGATGATGGAGAAGCGCACTTCCTCTTCCGCGGCTTTTTCGTTCCGCGCCAAGAGTCCTTCATCTTGTTTGACCATGCTTGCCAAACTTTGTCCATACCGGCGGTATTCGGCGTCTTGCAGGGCGTTGATGAAATTGTACCGCGCGCGAATCATGCTGGGGGGCACATCAAAAGTGTTGCGTTTAATAATCTCTTCCCGGATATCATTACGTAATTTCTGGATTTTGCGTGATTCGTAATTGTGCTTCAGCGACTCACGAATGCGCTCTTTCAGCGCGTCCAGTGTCTCGAAATCGCCCATGTCCTTGGCAAATTCGTCATCCAATTCGGGAAGGCGCTTTTCTTGGATTTTCTTAACCTTCACCGTGAAGGTCGCTTCTTTGCCCCGTTTGTCT
>JAVFAP010000151.1:0-8290 GCA_034002445.1 bacterium
GGTTTCGGGTGTTGGGGCGGGAATGTTTGATGGGGCTTTCGATGGGAGCAATCCTGGGGCTGGTCGCTCTGTTGCGTGTGTATTATTTCCCTGGGGCGGAAATCCATGTCCCCGCCTTTTTACTCTCGCTAACGGTCTCTTTATCGGTCTTGGGCGTGGTGACCTTCGGCACCCTGGTTGGCTGCATGTTACCGTTCATCCTGCGCTCGATCGGCTTTGACCCTGCGCTCTCTTCCTCCCCCCTGGTGGCAACCTGCATGGACACCCTCGGTGTGATGATCTATTTCACCATCGCCATTTTCATCCTCAGCCGGTTTCTGGCTACATAAAATCGCGGTAATAAAAGTTCTCGCCCAAATAGGTTTCGCGCACAATCGGGTCGTTGATCAGTTCTTTCGCGGTCCCCTGGGTAAGAATCACCCCCTGGTGCACTATATACGCCCGGTCCGTCACCTCCAGCGTTTCGCGCACACTATGGTCCGTTATCAGAACCCCGATATTCTGATCCCGCAGCGAACGGATAATCGACTGCAACTCATCCACCGCGATCGGATCCACTCCCGAAAAGGGCTCATCCAGCAACAGAATTCTCGGCCGGGCCGCCAAGGCACGGCAGATTTCCAGCCGCCGCTTCTCTCCCCCCGATAAGGTATCGGCATACTGCCCCACCAGGCGGGTCAGATCGGCGTCTTCCAGCAAGTGCTGGCATACCGCTTGCCGTTCCGCCGCAGTGTAGGGCATGTTCTCCAAGACCACATGGATGTTCTGCTCCACGGTCAAGCGCCGGAACACCGAGGGCTCCTGCGCCAAGTACCCTAGCCCCTTGCGGGCACGGGCCGAGAGCGGATATCGGGTCATGTTCTCGCCATCCAGCAAGATCCGCCCTTCGTCCGGTTTGACAATCCCCATGATCATGCCAAATGTGGTGGTCTTCCCCGCCCCGTTGGGCCCCAACAAACCGACAATTTCGTGCTGGGCCACTTCCACCGAGACATTGTTGACGACCGTCTTGGCGCCGTATTTTTTAACCAGATTCTCTGCTTTTAAAACCGTCATGATTCCATCATCCGCGTTGGACTATCCCGCGCTTATGGGCCACAACTCCCATGTACGGCGAAAAATTGGGAGTCAGGGTTACAATAAATTTATTCTTCAAACTCATGGCATGCCCCCGCTGATCAATCGCGCACCCCTTGTGATAGAGATACTTGGCGATATCCATCGGGTTCGCAAGGAACACACTATCCGAATCCCCCCCGATATGCCGTTCGGATAAATCCGGCTCACGGTACAAAAAGTTGGGCTTCAGCGATAGTTTCTTCTTCCAGGATAGCCACAGATTCCGTCTCAGCCAGCGCCATGCCTGTGGAATGGTCTCCGCAAACACCGGTCGTCCCTCCTTCCCCAGCAGCATCCGCAGCAAGTCAAAGGCAGGCAGATAGGGGGAAAGCAAGTTGGGAGAATGGATTACGATAAACCCATGCACTTTCAGCACACGCAGAATTTCATCCAACAAGCGAGGCACTTCGGGGATGTGTTCTATAAACTCGAACATGGCGACCGCGTCAAAGCAGTCATCCGGGAAGGGCAACCGGAACGCGTCCGCTGCAACCAACACCGTCTGTGGGGATTGCTCTTTTTCCACCTGCAGAAAAAGCGGCGAAAGGTCTACCCCCGCTGTTTCATACCCCCGCTCGCTTAACAAGCGGGTAGAAAGCCCCGTCCCGCATCCTAAATCCAGAATGCGGGCCGGTGGTTTCACATAGCGTTCCACAAGAAGGACATAGGGCGCCAAAAACGCCTCCCCATGACCACACAGATCGTCCCGGTAGCGTTCGCTGGTTTGGTAATACTGCTGCAACTGCTCCGAAACCGATTGATCGGGGTGATAGGTCATTTCCTCTACGCTTTGATAATCCGGTCGCGGTTCTCGCTTACATCCCGGGTCGCGTTCCGGGTATCGACCACAATCTTGGCTTGATTGACAACCCATTGATAATCGATACAGCTGTGATCCGTCAGCACCATCACCAGGTCATGCTGCTGGATGGTTCCTTCGGTCAGGGGAATGGAGGATAAGCCCATATCGCCATGGCGGCTCTTGGGGTAGTCTGGAATATAAGGATCATGATAACTGACCACCATGTCCCACTCCCGCAATTGCTCCACCACTTTCAGGGCGGGCGATTCTCTCACATCATCCACGTCCTTCTTATACGCTACTCCAAGCACCAGAATTTTCGCGCCCTTGGGGGATAAGCCATGGCGGGCGAGGGCTTCAACCACCTTCAGGGTAACGTAGCGAGGCATCCCCGTGTTGATTTCCCCCGCCAGTTCAATAAACCGGGTTGCGAATTCATATTCCCGCGCTTTCCAGGTCAAATAGAATGGATCGATAGGGATACAATGCCCTCCCAGGCCGGGCCCCGGAAAGAAGGGATGAAACCCAAACGGCTTGGACGACGCCGCTTCGATCACTTCCCACACATCCATGCCCATCCGGTCACAAAGCATCTTCAACTCGTTGACCAGCGCGATATTCACCGAACGGTAAATGTTCTCCAGTAACTTGGTCATTTCCGCCACCTGGGTGGAAGAAACCGTGACCACTTGGTCAAAGAAACAATGGTAGAGCGCAACCCCCACTTCCAAACACGCTGGCGTGGTACCACCAAAGACTTTGGGAATCGTGCGGGTATTGTAATCTTTACGCCCTGGATCTTCGCGTTCGGGCGAATAGGACAAGAAGTAGTCTTCCCCTACCGTGAAGCCTTTGGCATCCATCAAGGGCCGGATCCGCTCTTCCGTCGTCCCCGGGTAGGTGGTGCTTTCAAAAATGATGAGATGCCCCTTGCGCAGGTACTTGGCGATCTGCTCCGCCGTGGCGTCCACCGCGCCCAAATCCGGTTCACGAAACCGGTTCAAGGGCGTCGGGACACATATAATAATGGCATCCACTTCATCCAAGCGCGAATAATCCACCGTGGCTTCAAACCGGCCGGATTCCCGCAACGCCATGATTTTTTCGGAAGGGATGTGGTGGATATAGGATTGCCCCTTCTGCAACTTATCGACCTTTTTGGGGTCGATATCAAAGCCAATCGTTTTAAAACCAGATTTGGTGGTTTCCAGAATAATCGGCAATCCCACATACCCTAAGCCGATCACCCCAACGACCGCCTCGCGCTTTGCGATTTTGGCGAGTAACTCTGTTTTAATATTTGATCCCATCATTGACGCTACCAATCTGACAATTAAGATAAAATGGTGTATTATTTTGCTTTCAAAATGTTGGTTTTGTAAGGACTGTGGCCTTGGCGGCCTCGGACATTGTCCAGTCAGTTCACAGTGTCGCCCACATTTACGAAGCAGCAGCGAAAATATAACGCCCAAACGTTGGAATCGGCAGGTCTATTGCTCTACCCATGAAGAAAAAGAAAGAAACCGGCGCTTCAACCAAAACCGCCGCAACCAACCGCAAAGCCCGGCATGAATATCATATTCTCGAATCCTTCGAAGCCGGCGTTGTTTTGCAGGGGACCGAAATCAAATCGATCCGCCAAGGGAAAGTGAATCTGCAGGATAGTTTCGCCCAGATCGACCGCGGCGAAGTCTACCTGATGGATTGCCACATCAGCCCCTACGATCACGGCGGTTATGTGAACCATGACCCCAAACGGCCTCGCAAACTGCTTCTGCACAAAAAAGAAATCATCCGCCTCTTCGGCAAACTGCAAACCAAGGGCTTTACCCTGGTCCCCCTGAAAATCTACTTTGTCCGGGGCAAAGCCAAGGTCCAGTTGGCCTTGGCCCGAGGCAAAAAACTCTTTGATAAGCGCGAAGATATCAAGCGCCGCGATATGGACCGCGAAATGGAACGCGCGAAATCCATGAAATATATCTAAAGACAAACGATGATCTGTTTGATATGAAACCATCCCAAAAATTCTTACCCTATTGTCTCTCCTTTTTGGCCTGGTGTTATATTCAATTCGTGGGGCGAACCAGCCGATTCGAGTTGATTGGGCCCGATTACAGCCCCTTGATTCATAACACACCCAATCCCTTCATTTTCACCTTTTGGCACAGCCGCCTGCTGATGCCCCTGTTTTATTTCCGCAAAACCGGGATCGCGACTCTCGTCAGCCGGAGCCAGGATGGGGAATACATCACCCAACTCATGCTGCGCCTGGGCCTGCGGGTCAGCCGGGGGTCGAGCAGTCGGGCAGGCATGGAAGGCCTCTTGGGCCTCCTCCATTTCCTGAAACGAAAGCGATGCGTCGCGATCACCCCGGATGGTCCACGAGGCCCGCGCGAGGTGATTTCACCAGGCACCATCCAACTCGCCCGCCTCTCGGGGATCCCCATCATCCCGGTGACTTTTTCGTGTTCCTGGGGCAAACGGTTCCCCAGTTGGGATCACTTTATGCTCCCCTACCCGTTTGGGATGATTCGGATGGTGGTCGGCGATCCCCTCTCCGTACCCCGTAAAGCGACCAAGCAAGAATTCGAGGAAAAACGGCTGGAACTAGAGCGCGAGATGCACCGTATCACCTTGATCGCGGACGAAATCTTCCCAGTTCAGGCCCTTTCGACGGATCCAGAAAAAATCCCCCGGTCCGAACGGAATAAGGCAGCCGATCTCTAGCGCCCACCTCACCCCATGCTCCCCAGGCATTCCCGGTAGACTGCCTCCACTTGATCCATCACATGGGGAAACGAAAACTCTGTTTGTATCCGCTCCCTGGCTTGCAGGGAAAGCCGATCTCGCAATCCCACTTCAAATAAGATTCGCTGGATCGCCCGGGCCAGCGCCACGGCATCCCTGGGGGGAACAACCAAACCCGTTTCTTCATGCTGGTTGACATAACAAACTCCCGTGGGCAAGGCGGTGGAAATCACCGGGCACCCCTCCTGCATCGCTTCCAACAGGACATACCCAAACGCCTCATTCCGTTCCACCGAGGGGAGAACAAACACATCCGCCGCCCGGTACAACGCAAGTTTTTCTTCCTCACTCACCGGACCCAAGAAATGGATGCGGTCCCGCGCGGTTTCTCCCGCCAGCGTCTCTAACGGTTCCCGCAGCGCTCCATCCCCGGCCAGCAACAAATGCCCTTCAACTTGCGCCATGGCGTTGATCAGGTAAGCCAGGCCCTTATAGGACACGAGTCTCCCTACAAAAAGCACGATCTTTCCTGGCCAGCGCAGTCGGATCGCCTGCACACTAGCCCGTTCGGCCTCGTTCGGAGGCGGCGTGGCATGAATCGCCAGCGGAATCACCTGGCATTTTTCCTCAAAATCCCACAAGGCGACCGTCCCAGCCCGCAATGGCTCCGACGTGGGCAGGATTCGGGCGCAACGGCGAAGGAACCAACGCTCCAGGGGGGCAAAGAAGGGACGCAAAAAAGCCTGCCTCACAATATCACTATGCCACGTACAGACCACAGGCACCTTTGCATCAATCCACCCCGGCGCCAGCCACCCAAGGGGAAACGGCAGATGCACATGCACCAGATCCGGCTGCAATGCCTTGATCTTCTTCAAATACCCCGTGACAATTGGCTGGGAAAGCACGGTTGCCCAGCGCGGGCAGCGGTAGACATGCACCCTGTTGCTCTCTTCATGTGTAGCCTGGCGGCCCTCATGGCACACCAGCACACTCACCCGCCAGCCCCGCCGCACGAGTTCTTCACTCACATCGCAGACATGGCGCTCGATCCCCCCCACCCAGGGGGGATAAGCCTTGTTCAGCATGAGGATATGCGGTTGTTTTTGTCGATTCATCGTTGCCCATTCCCCCAGTCGCTTCTCTCTTGTACATCCTGGGATAGTCCACTCTTCTGACTTACTTGATTTCATCCAGTTCGACAGGTGGGGCAAATCGTTCCACAACCGCAGCCCCCACACTATCTCCCCAGATATTAACTGTTGTGCGGCAGCGGTCTAAAAACCAATCCACCGGAAAAATCAAACTGATCCCTTCGAGTGGCAACCCCACCGCGTTGAGAACCAAAATCATCGTAAACAATCCCGCATGGGGGATCGCCGCCGCGCCGATCGACGCCAGTGTCGCGGTCAAAAAGATCACCCCTTGCTGGGTGGCCGTAAGATCGATCCCATACGCCTGCGCAATGAAGAGCGCGGCCGCCGCTTCATACAGCGCTGTTCCATCCATATTGATTGTCGCGCCGATGGGTAAGACAAAAGTGGCAGTTTGCCGCGAAACCTTATTCTTCTCGGTCACACATTCGATACTGAGGGGCAGCGAAGCCGCGCTGGAAGCGGTCGAAAATGCGGTGGTTAGCGCGTTCAGCATATTCCCGCCATAGACTCTGGGATTTCGCTTGGCAAGAAGCCACAGGAGCAGCGGCAAAATCAAGAACCCGTGGATTCCCAGTCCCAGCAAGACCGCCAGGACATATTTCCCAATCTTGTACAACTGCCCCCATACCTGATCGCCTCCGCCTTCCGCCCCCAACACCGAGGCGACCAAGGCAAATACCCCAATCGGCGCGAACAGCATAATCCAGCCAACGATCACCATTAACGCTTGGTTAAGGCTCTCCAGCAGGGGAAGGAGCAAATTCTCCCGCTGATCCAGCGTCGTCAGCGCCGCGCCAAACACCAGTGAAACGACGATAATCGGCAATACATCCATCGTTGCCATGCTGGCGATAATATTCGCGGGAATCATGCCCGTCAGGGTATCCATCAGGGTAAAATGGCTGGCTTGGATATCTTGCACAATTTTGGGCGCCTGCCCCGCCCCCGTCAGATCAACCCCGGTCCCAGGTTGAAGCAGATTGGTTACAAAAAGCCCCAAAAGAACCGCAATACTGGTGGTCGCAATATAATACAGGATGGTATAAGTCCCGATCGGTCCGAGTTTGCGCACATCCCCCAGCCGGGCCACCCCCAAAATCATCAGCACCATGATCAAGGGGATCACCACAGCCTTGAGCGCGTTCATAAACATCACTCCCAAAAACTCCACATGCCTCATCTGTTCCCCAAACTGCCAGCCGCAGAAGATCCCCATTACAATCCCCAGCAACATCCAGTACAGCAGCCAATCTCGTTTGGTTTGGGTTGGAAAATTCATCATACGGAAGGCACGCTCCTTAATTTTAATTCGTCATGGAAACAAAACCGGGGAAGGAAAGTTCCCCCCATCTTCCCTTCTCCGTCCAGACAAGAGTTTTCCACTATGGCATATTTTTACGAATGTGCCAATAGTGGGGGAAAATTCCCTTACGGTTTCTTTTACTGGAAACGCAGGAACCCCAAAACCTGCCAATGCCGCAGCGCCATCGGCATCACCTGCACCTCCGTGATCCCGACCGCACGCGCTGCTGGCGAAAGAGAAATCGCAACCACCTGCTGGCGCCCATCTTCACCATACTCGAGATCAACTGGATGCCGCTCCACCGCCTCCCCATCCTTCATCAAAATCACCTCATATTCCCCCCCTCGGTAGAATCCCAATTCCACCGTTTCCGGATACGCGATCCCCTCCAACAGGATCGTAAGCCCCTGGGCAGAAAACAGCACATTCACCGCCGCATACCAGGGCGCGGCAAGGTCAGGCAAAGCGGGAACCTCGGATGCGTTGACACGAATCTGCGTGGGATTTCTGTAAAAGTCGTGGTCTATCTCCGCGTCCCATCGCCCGAAATGCATCCGCCATATCGCCCCAAAGCGGGCCCTACTCCAGATCGGCCCCCGCGTGATCAGCCGCAGTTGCTCATAATAGACCGCCAAGGCGGGATCCCGCAGATGATTCTCACCCGTCTCCAGCGCCTGAATATATCCCGCAGGCAAAAAACGAGGATGATGCCCCATTTTAAGCGGCGGCTGATTCACCAGATCCAAACTCGGTAGCCGCGCCAACAGAGGATCCGCCAAGGCGAAGAAATCGATGACATGCGCATTCCGGGGCGCGGTAAAGGCGGGAATCCCCAGTTTGCTGTACACCAGCACCTCTCTCTTTTGGGATGAAGCGTTTTGGAAAGAAAAATCCCGCCGCTGCATCGCCCGTAGCCCCGTTTGCTGATAAAAAAAAGCTCGTTCATTACTGATCTGGTTTGGATACACCAGGGGCCGGTTCCCGGTGCCATACAGCGGACCACTAAAGACCGGTGGATCGGGAGAAAAAAGCCCCACCAATCCAATCCCGCTGATCAAAACCAGCCACAATGGCCTCGTCAATGACCAGTCTCTTCGCGCCAACAACAACACCGCAAGCCAAAATGGGGTGGATAAGAAACGCCCCGCCATAAAATCCCCC
>JAVFAP010000152.1:0-8284 GCA_034002445.1 bacterium
CCGTCGAGAGAGACCGCGTAGTACTGCTTTTCCAGTGGAGACGATTCATTCGCGTTAAATAGTACCCGGTTGTTCTTTTCATCGAGATCCACCCCAATTTGCCAGAGGCTGGGATTCACTTCCCATTCTCCTTGGGTGAGTTGGGTGCACTGGCTTCCATCCAGGCTGTATTTATAGAGATGGCGATAGCCGCTGCGTTCTGAAAACCACAAAAAGCCGTCTTGTTCCTCCAGAAAATAGGGCCCCCCGTGGGCGTTGACCCAGGCTGGGTCTTCTTCTTGCAGAATCACCCGGCTGCGCCCAGTCCAGGGATCGGCAAAGCGCAGGGTGAGGCGGGTTTGTTCACGGTTCAGGGTCTGCACCGCCAGGGTTTGCCCATCCGGCGTCCAGGCGACGCGGGCGATATATTCATCGGGTTCCCCCAGGTCGATCCAGCGGGTATCGCGGGTGCTGAGGGTGACGACGCCCAGGCGGACATCTGGATTCTTGGTCCCCACCTTGGGATAAAACATGTTGAGGGTGTTCGGGACGGGATTGGAGAAATCCGTGACGGGATAGGTGGAAACGCCCTGCTCGTTGAATTGCAGATAGGCCAACGCGTCATTGTTGGGCGACCAGATAAACGCCCCCCAGCCCCGTCGGTAGTGCAATTCTTCCCAATAGACCCAGGTCATGCGGCCGTTGAGGATCGAAACGCTGCCATCCTCGGTCAAGCGGAGTTCCTTCATCTGTTCCAGGTCAAACACATACAGATCGTTGGCCCGGGTATAGGCGGCATAGCGCTCGTTGGGGGAATATTCTGTATCGTTTTTCTCGCCTTCGGGTAATTTCCGCGCATCGGTCGGTTCTTCTTTCAAGAGATTGACTTCCATATCCCACGTGTAGGTTTTGCCTTGGCTGTGGAGGCGTATCCCCATGGTTTCGCTTTGCCATTCGTACCAGTCGATCGAGGCTACATCGGTCGCTCCCTCGGGCACGGTACGCATTGCGCATGCCGCCTCGATCGTGACTCCTTCGGGTTGGGACGCCAGCGCGATCACGGCCTCATGCAGGGCATGGGGGGTCACCAGAAAGGCGGTCGCGTCCTTAGCCGGGTCATACACCACCAAGTGGGGGGCTTCGGTTACGTTGGAAATCAAGTATGCCAGTGAATGCCCTTCCTTGGACCATTGGATGGACCGGGGAAGATCGGGATTGAAGGGCGGCAGGTTCAGTGTTTCCTTCTTGTACATCCAATCCAGGTCAATATCCTTGATCGCCTCACACTCCTGCCCAACTCCCCCGTTTGCCGGGAAAAGAAACGAACAACAAAACAGAATGAAAATGATCGATCTGGCCGTTTGTCTCACCATACCTCTCCTTGAGAAAAAGATAGAAAATCATATCGCCAAACCCCACCCCACTCCAGACTCTGATCCGCCCTGGGAGAACAAAACCTCTGGATCCATCTCCGGCTTTCTCCCTCACTCTCTCTGTCTGTCCCTTGTCTCTCATTCCCTTTTTGTGGTATTTGTACGAGGCTGATCTGAACGATCCGAGGATGTGAGTGATGAAAACCCTTAAACCGATCTTTTATCTCCTGCCATGCTTCCTGCTGTTGTCCTTGTCCAGCTGGGCGCAGAATGCAGACACCTTGGCCCTATGGCAAAAGGTGCTTGAAGCTAACCGGGCCTGGCTGTTTACCGATGTGCCATCGATGTATTATGAACTTGAGAAGGACCAGATGGGCCGGCTGGAGCGCGAAAAAATCTGGTACCGCAGCCCCGATTCCCTCTACCACGAAACGACCTATCGAAAAGAAATCTACTACAAGGGCGAATTTTTCCAATTTGCAGAAACTTATTTCAATCACTTATACCATACTCCTGTCCCCGCCTGGGTGCGGAATGGCCAACCCTTTCGCACCAGCCTGCAATACGCGGCGGATTATGGCGTAACGCCGCCGGGTTTGATACGGAAGGGGCTGGAGACCATCGCCGGGCAGCCCGTTGTGGTGTTGGAATCCCCCCGCTTCGCGTTTCAAATGAGGGACGGTGTAAACCGGGAACTTTATCTCCCCTTCCACGGCGCAACATGGCATATCGATCCCCAACGCTATCTGCTTGTCCGCGAAATCCTTGATGTGGGAGAAGCGGATCCGTTCTTCAATGGCAAGATCACCATCACGGTGTCCGATGGTTTTTATGCGACACCCAACGGCCCCGCGCCGCGGGCGCTGGCGATCGAGACGCAGAACGAACTGGTCAGCGGGCAGGTCGCGTTTCAACTCCATGCTGGCAAGCATTGGATCATGAACCATTCGCGCTTGACGATTCCCGCCATGCGGCGCTCGGTGGAGATTCGAATTGCCAATCTTTCTCCTGAGCCCATCCCCCTTTCTTTTTTTGAAGAAAAAATTGCCAACGCTCCTGTCGAGCCCGCCACCGGGCCTGGGATCATTACCGGTACGGTATGCGATCTGGATACCAGGCAACCCATCCCCAATGCCCGGGTGTGGGTCGATAAAGAACGCAATAAACTCAAAGAGCCCGGCTTGCATGAAACGACGACCGACACCCACGGAGCGTTTACATTCACCAATCTACCCTTGGAACCATTGTATGTTTTGGCGGAAAAAAAGGGATTTGTTTCATCGAACAGCCGGGAGGCGACAACGAATTATGCAGGATCCTTGCGGGTCACCTGCGATCCCCAAATCCAGAGTGTTTTTGCCCTGCAATTGCACAAGAACAAACCCGAGCAAACGGTGGAACTTTTTTTGGCCAAGGAACGCACGGTCCACGGCACGGTCGTGACCGATGCGGATGGGGCCCCTGTCCCCAACGCGGTGGTGTATTTGTGCGATCAAGTCTCACCTTATGGGTTCCAGACCGAACCTCAAACGGTCCGAACCGATGCGAATGGCGCGTTTCAATTCAAGGGTCTCAGCGCCACCGCCATTACCCTCTTTGCCGAGGCGGAGGGATACAGTAACGGCTTCCCCGGCCTGCCTACTCTGCGGAGTGGAAACACGCTGCGGCAGTCCCAACTGGAGAGCGTATCCCGGATCGATCTGACGAAGCAGGCCACGACGGATGGGATTGTCCTGAAATTGTATCCCGACCTCTCCCTTGCTGGTTCTGTGAAAAATTCCGATGACCAGTCCATCGCCAAGGCCCGGATTACCTATCCCCCATTCCGTACGGTTTTCAGTGATGATGAGGGCCGCTTTGAGATCACCGGATTGACAGGAAAAGAAACCCAATTTGGTATCGTGGTGACCAGCCCAGGGTATGTGCAAACCCAACTGGAAATCGATCCCAAGACCACTCGCACCGTCGAGGTTGTCTTGCAAAGAGGGGGGCGGTTGCGGGGCACCGTGGTTGACGAGGCGGATCAACCTCTAGAAGGGATCGAACTCTGTGCGATCCCGCAATCCAAACTGCAACCCCGCATGGGGGATGATGGGGAAATCAATCCAATAGAACTCTGGGGGAATCCAGGGCTGACGCCGGTTATCAGCGATGCCAGCGGAGCGTTCACCACCGATGCCTTGCTTCCGGGCTCGTATGGGATTCGGGCGGGAACTGAGGGCTATGAAAGCCAAATGACGGAACTTATGGAACTGGAAGACGAGCAGACCCAGACTGTGGAGATCCAACTGATCCGCGCGAAGGAAATCGCCGGGGTGGTTCTGGATCCGACAGGGCAGCCCCTTGCCGATATCGAGGTTCGCCTCCACCTGACCAAGGAAAACTCCTCCCGGCAAAACCAGATGCTATTGCCGGAAGGGGAAATCAAAAAGATCACCGGCGCGGATGGCAAATTTGTATTCTCTAGTTTGCCAAACTTGACGTTCTTGCTTCAAGCCCTGTGGAACCGGGAAAACTGCTTTATGGCCACTGCATTTACCGAGAATGTGCGCACGGGGCAGAAGAACATCCCATTGCAGTTTTTGAGCGAACCAGAAAAAAAGTGCGGGGTGAAGGGAATGGTTGTCGATGCCGCGACTGGCTTGCCGATCCCCGAATTCACCGTCTACGCGCTGGATGCGGACCGTTCGATTCCCAGCCGGTTCACGGATCCCGGAGGGGTGTTTCATTACCCGAAACTCTGGCGACGTGAGCATGAATTTGTGATTTCCGCGCCAGGCTACGCCATCCAGGAAGCCGGACCCATCGTCTGTGTTGGTGAAACAGACAAGGAACTCTTTATCTCTCTCCACAAAGCAAACCATTTGAAAGCCCGCCTGGTGGGAGAGGATGGGATCGATCCACAAAACGCGAGAATTTATCTCAAGCGAAGTGAGACCGCCAGAGCCTTGCAGTCGCCCTGGATCTTCAATACCCATGAAACAAACCAGTACGGCATGACAACAACATTATCAGCCTCGGGGGATTTGGAAATCCAGAATATCCCTAATGGAACCTATGACCTGCTTATCCGAGCGGAGCAGTATGGATGGAAAGAGTTGCGCGGGATTTCTCTGGCTGGCCAAGAAACGACCGATTTAGGTGAAATCATGATGTACAAGCAGGACCGCAATCGGGACGTGGCCTTTGTGTTTAGCCATCCAGATGGCACGCTTTGGGATAAACTCTGGGGCACGATACCCCAGTATCATATCCGTACCGATTGGCCCAACTATCGGTTTGAAAATGGCCGTTTTGCCATCCCCAGCACGCCGGATATCCTGAATACAACTCAGGCTTTACGGTTTGGCCGCCCTTCTTCCAATCCAAATGAAACCGAAGGCAACCTGGCCTGGATCGCCCCTGTCAGTGGGGAAAACCGCATCGTCTATGAAGCGCCAACCCTGGATGCCCGTCTGATTTGCCTGGTGCGCGATCAAGGGGCGGTGTTAAAGCAGGCCAAGGTTACCTTGGTCTCCGATCCCCGCCAGCCCTGGGTCCAATGCTATACCCAGTCCCCCAATGAACTGGGCCGTTACCACTTTGCGGTTCCCGCCGGAGTCTATTGGCTTTTGGTGCGCAAGGAAGAACAATACACGGTTTTTTCTTCCGAGAAACCATCGCCCTTGCGCTTTGTGCAAGGCGAGATCCCGCCAGGGGGCGAACCGTTTATCGCCATGGATTTTGGGAATGGAGCCCGTCTCAAAGGAGTGGTTAAAGCCATGGATGGTCAGCCGGTCGCGGGGGCGTTTCTCTCCCTTCGTCCCGAAGGATTCCCGCCTGCCGTGGATTTCTGTTTTTTAGAGAACATGGCCTCGGTGGTGATCCGCAGCGATGAGCACGGCCTCTTCACCTTTTCCGATCTCCAGCCGGGCACGTACACGCTGCGCGCCTCCCGCTTGAGCATCGGGGTGGCCCGCGAACAGCAGCTCCACATCGAAGGCAGTCTCTTGCAGGACAACGACCCAAAGGAGATGACGGTGATCTTGGAATGAGGCATCGCCATCTTTCTGGCGTGTCCTGTATGAACCACCCCGAGTCTGAGTTGACAAATCCGCATAATTATCGAATCATGATGAATAAATCTGCCATGAAGGAGAAACACATACCGTGAGATTTCGTATGATGGGGCTGGCTCTGTTGGTGGCGTGTCTGATGGCCTGCACGGGGACCGCGAAGCGGATGTATGAAGGGCCCACGCGCTCTTCCAATGAGATCGCGATTTTGGAAGAAAGCAAGGTGGTGCGGATCATCAATATCGATGGGAAATCAGTGAAACCCAAGTACATGGATTCCCTCTACGATACCTATCATGTCTTACCCGGCCCACACACCATCCAAGCAATCCTCGAACCGTTTCAAAGCCAAAGCCTTGGTGGGGGTTATTACGACACCTACCAAGAGATCGGCTACACCAGCCCTGTTCGGGAAATCAAGATGGACTTCCGCGCGGGCCACCGCTATCGCATCGATGCGCAAGCCGGGCTGGACATCAAAGAATGGCAACCAGAAATCCTTGATTTATCTAAATAATAGAGAGAAACCATAGGGGAGATGAACCAATGAACCAACCGCAAACACTCAACCGCCGTGCGTTTACCGCTGTGACCGCCATGAGTCTATTGGCCGCTGGGACTCGTCCCGCCTCGGCGGTGCCCAACCCCATCCGCCTAGGTGGACCCGTTTTTGAAAAATATGATTCTCCCGAAGCCTGGGTGCAGGCGGTGAAGAAACTGGGGTATTCCGCCGCCTACTGCCCCGTGGGGCCGGACGCGGGCGATGATGTGGTGAAGGCCTATGAGGCCGCCGCGCGCGAGGCCCACATCATCATCGCCGAAACCGGGGCTTGGAGCAATCCGCTCTCGCCCAAGGAAGACGAACGCAAGGCCGCCTTCCAGCGTTGTGTGGACATGCTCGCCTTGGCGGACCGCATCGGCGCCCGCTGCTGCGTGAATATCACCGGGTCCCGTGGCGAAAAATGGGATGGCCACGACCCCAAAAACTTGACCCAAGAAACCTTCGATATGATTGTGGAAATCACCCGCCGCATCATCGACGAAGTCCAACCCACCCGTACCTTCTTTACCCTCGAAACCATGCCTTGGGCGTATCCCGATTCCGCGGATTCGTACTTGGCTCTGCTCAAAGCCATCGACCGGCCTCGGTTCGCTGTCCATTTGGATCCGGTCAACCTCATCAACAGCCCGCAGCGCTACTACAGCACCGGGGCGTTGATCAAGGATTGTTTCGCCAAGTTTGGCGAGCATATCAAGAGCTGCCATGCCAAGGATATCATCCTACAGCAGCAACTCACCACCCATCTCGATGAAATCCGGCCTGGCCTGGGTGGTTTGGATTACTCTGTCTTTTTGTCCGAACTCAGCAAGTGGACTGATGTGCCCCTCATGCTGGAGCACCTTCCCAACGCGGAGGAGTATGTTCTGGCGGCCCAGTTTGTCCGCGAGACCGCGCAGAAAAACGGAACCCCAGTTCTCTAGCGTTCTAAAAATAATTCGAGAGAGAAGCACAAAGCGCTTCTCTCTCGAAGGTAGAAAGGGATATCCCATGGCAGCCAACCGCCGGACTTTTTTACGCCATTCCATGCTAGGCCTGGGCAGTGGATTGATGATCCTTATTTCTCCCAAGGGGAGCCGTGCCCAAAACACCAAGCGCCCGAATGTGCTGTTCGCCATTGCGGATGATCAGTCTTTTCCCCACGCGGGGATCTATGGATCGCGGATGGTGCAAACTCCGGCGTTTGACCGCGTCGCCCGCGAAGGGGTTCTTTTCACCGATGCCTATGCGTCTGCCCCGCAATGTTCTCCCAATCGGGCCACCATCTTGACTGGGCGGCCCATCTGGCAACTGGAAGAAGCGGGCACGCATGCCAGTCTGTTTCCCTCCAAATTCCAGGTGTATCCCGATCTCCTGGAACAGGCGGGCTACCACATTGGCTACACGGGTAAACCCTGGTCTCCCGGTAACTGGAAGGATGGGGGCTGGTCCCGCAATCCCGCTGGTCCAGACTACAATCGTCGCAGTTTGCAGCGGCCTACGTCCGGCATCGCCAAGAATGACTATGCGGGAAATTTCGAGGATTTTCTGGCGGCCCGCCCTGCAGATACTCCCTTCTGCTTTTGGTATGGCGCTTCCGAACCGCACCGAGGGTATGAGCCGGGCTCGGGTCTCAAAGCCGGGAAGCGCTTGGATGATGCCGAGGTGCCGCCCTTCTTGCCCGATCAGCCTGAGATTCGCGAAGACCTGCTGGATTATGCCCGCGAGATTGAGTGGTTCGATTACCACCTGGGGCAAATGCTGAACACATTGGAAGAGATTGGCGAACTGGAAAATACCCTGATTGTCGTAACCAGCGATAATGGGATGCCGTTTCCGGGAGCCAAAGCCACCCTGTATGATTATGGGACGCACATGCCGCTGGCGGTTTGCTGGGGCGCTCAGGTCCAATCCGGCCGGGTGGTGGATGATTTTATCCCCTTTATCGATTTTGCGCCGACCTTTTTGGATGCGGCGGGGGTGGCGATCCCCAGTGAAATGACGGGCCGCAGTTTTCTCCCTGTCCTGCTAGCTCAGGGCAGCGGGCAGATCGATCCCAGCCGGGATTATGTGCTGTGTGGGCGAGAACGGCATTCCCATTCCCGCTTTGATAACTGGGGCTATCCCGCGCGCAGTATCCGCAAAGGCGACTATCTCTACATCCATAATTTCAAGCCGGACCGCTGGCCGGCGGGCGATCCCGAAGGGTACCATGATATTGATGGTGGCCCAACGAAGGATTGGATGATGCAGCACCGGGAACAAATTCCCGCTCTCTTTCGTCATGCCTTTGACAAACATCCCCAGGAAGAACTTTTTGACCTCAAGAGCGATCTGGG
>JAVFAP010000153.1:0-8206 GCA_034002445.1 bacterium
GACGGCGGTCCGCCGTTTCTCGATTGCCAATATCGGGCTGGCGGTGGCGACCGAGGATGCGTTGACGGTGCCGGTGATTAAATTCTGCGATGCCAAATCCATCGGCCAGATCGCCCGAGAACGGATCCAACTGGTGGATAAAGCCCAGAAGGGTAAACTGACGCCAGACGATCTTGGTGGGGCCACCTTTACCATCAGTAATCTGGGGATGATGGGGATCACCAGGTTCTGTGCGGTGATCAATCCGCCCCAGGCCGCGATTCTGGCGGTGGGCTCGATCCGCGAGGTGCCGGTGGTGCAGGATGGCCAGGTGGTGCCGGGCAAACGCATGACGGTGACGATGTCCTGCGATCACCGCGCGTTTGATGGCGCGGATGGGGCGAAATTCATGGCGGCCCTCAAAGCCATCCTAGAAAAACCACTGACGCTGTATCTGTAAGAGAACCGGGTGCGCTCCCATCCGGAAGAACTGGGGGATGGGCCGCTTGAAGCGGCCCATCCGTTGTCATTTTCAGCCACGTTCATTGTGAATCCAATTCTTCACAATCAGGGAAAAATCCATGAGCCAATCGTTGAAATTTGATGTCGTCGTCGTGGGCGCGGGGCCAGGCGGGTATCCCGCAGCGATCCGGTCCGCCCAATTGGGTAATAAAGTTGCGGTGATCGAGAAAGACCGTCCCGGGGGGATTTGTCTCAACTGGGGCTGCATTCCCACCAAGGCGTTGCTGAAGAGCGCGGAGATGTACGATTATCTCAAAAAGGGCGGCTCCTTTGGCCTCAAGGCGGAAGGTGTTTCTTTCGATCTGGGCGCGGTGGTGGAACGTAGCCGGGGGATTTCCAACCGGATCGTCACCGGCGTGGAATTTCTGTTCAAAAAGTATAAGATCGAAACCATCAAGGGCGATGCCCGCTTGACTTCTCCCACCACGGTGGGGGTAAAGACCGCCGAAGGGGAAAAGACCATCACGGCCGGGAATATCATCCTTGCCACCGGCGCGCGTCCCCGCGATATCCCTGGGATCATGCGCGATGGCGAGCGGATTATCTCCAGCAAGGAAGCGATGGTGCTCAAAACCTTGCCCGGCAAGATGGTGGTGATTGGGGCCGGGGCAATCGGCATGGAGTTCGCCTATTACTATAAGAGTCTGGGCACCGATGTCACCGTGTTGGAAGCGATGGACCGGGTGCTGCCGGTGGAAGATGACGAGATTTCCCAGATTGTGGCGAAATCCTTCACCCGCAAGGGGATTCAGGTGGTTACCGGGGCGAAGGTTTCTTCGGTGAAGCGGGAAGGGCATACCGTCAAGATTGATTATGAGGCAGGCGGAAGTAAGAAAACCATTACCGCCGATATCACCCTGGTGGCGGTTGGGGTGGTGGCCAATACCGACAACCTGGGGCTGGAGACGGTCGGGGTGAAAACCTACCGGCATGGGATTTCGGTCAACGAGCACATGCAAACCAGCGTTCCCACCATCTACGCCGTGGGGGATGTGATCGGCCCCCCGTGGCTGGCGCATGTGGCGACGGCGGAAGGGGTGCACGCGGCCGAGCATATCGCGGGCAAGAAGCCCCATTTGATCGACTATAACCAAGTCCCTGGCTGCACCTATTGCAAACCCCAGGTGGCCAGTGTGGGCTATACGGAACGCCGCTGCAAGGAAGAAGGACTGGAATACACCGTTGGGAAATTTGTCTTTACCGCCAATGGCCGGGCGATCGCGACAGGTGACTCGGAAGGGATGGTCAAACTGATTTTCGAGAAGAAATACGGCGGTCTGATCGGCGGGCACATCGTGGGCGGTGACGCGACCGAGATGATCCACGAACTGGTGCTGGGTATCAGCATGGAAGCCACCGCTGAGGAGATTGGCAAAACCATCCACGCCCACCCCACCCTGGGCGAATCTATCATGGAAGCCGCCCTGGATACCCTGGGCGAACGGATCCACGGCGCATAAGAGACCAGCGGGGGCAGGGCAACTTGCCCCCTCTTCATTACTCAATAAAATCTGGTAAGAGTAAGATCCCTGTAAAGAGACAGTGGTTCTTATTTTTCCCAGATTTTTAGTTTGAGTGGAATTCTCCCTGTAATGAATGAAACAAATTCATATTTTTTTAGATAAGGAATAATCCAATTTCATGACGATTCATCGTTCCCAACTCCCGCTAATCCAATGGGATGTGTCGGTTTCCTATGATGAGGCGGCGCGGCGGCAGGAAGCGCTTGTGGCAGAGGGGCGGGAAGCGCTGATTCTGGCGGAACATCCAGCCACCATCACCCTGGGGACGGGGGCGACCCCGGCGGATCTGGCGTTTTCCCCGATCTATTATGAGCGCCAAGCGATTCCGGTTTTAAAGAGCCCGCGTGGTGGCAAGGCGACATACCACGGACCCGGGCAACTGGTGGTCTATCCCATCCTGAATCTGCGCGAGCGGGGGATCACCATTCATGGGTATCTGCGTGCTCTGGAGGCATGCATGATCCAGACTTGTGCTCACTATGGCATTGCTGCACGGCGAATCGAGGGAAAGGCTGGTTGTTGGGTAGGTGAAAAGAAAATCGGCTTTGTCGGCGTGCGAATTCGCAAGGGGTTTTGTTTCCATGGCTTCTCCTTGAATGTCCACGCCCAGCAGGAACCGTTTCGTTTGATCGTCCCGTGTGGCATGCCTGGCTTGAGATTAACCTCGATTCAAGAAGAGACTGGACGGGGTGTTTCGGTGGCGGAAGTGGGCGCGGTGCTGATTCCCCTTCTGCGGCGAGATATCGAGGCGTTGGGGTAGTGACCCGCTTTCCTCTATTGGCGAGGCAAGGGAGCCCTATCCCCCCTTACGGTTTTTGGGGTCCGCAGGCACAATGGATAGCGTGCAGACGCGGCCTCGCCGCCCATGATTCCCACGAAGGAAATTGGTTTTTCTATGTCGGATCCAGCGATTCGCATTTGTTTTGTGTCTCCCTATATCTACCCCCTCTTCAATCCCCAAACCCGCGCCCCTTTTGCCGAAGCTGAGGTTCAGCTCTTTGAACTGGCTCGGTTCCTAGGGCGGAATGAGAGTGTGGAAGTGAGTGTGGTTACGGGGGACTACGAGCAGGAGGAGGTGGAGTTTTATGAGGGGGTGCTGGTGTACCGGATGCCCAGGGGCGGGGCCTCGCCCTTGCCGTGGATGAAACGCTTTTTTGCGGAAAAAAATTCGCTCCTTTCTCTTTTAAAAAAGGTCGATGCCGATGTGTATGTGATGTCCGGATGGGATCCGCTTGCTCCCGAGGTGGTGGACTTTTGTGTGAAACAACACCGGGCGTTTGTGTACCGGGTGGCTCATCCCCGGGATTGTGATGGTTCGTTCACCAAGAGCCTGCGGGAGGAGGGGGAGCAGTTCGGCTGGACGTTAAAACAAGCCACCCGCATTGTGTGCCAAACCGAAACCCAGCGGCACCTTTTGCGCCGGTCCGAGAAACTGGACGGAGTGGTGTTGCCCAACGCGGTTCCGTTCCGGTCCTGGGGACAGCAAGAGCGACGTGAGGTGGTGTGGATCGGCGAAATTGTGGAATGGAAACAACCAGAAATGTTTTTCCGCTTGGCGCTGACTCTTCCCCAGCAGGCGTTTACCATCTTTGCCTATCCCCGCGCGATGGAATATTTTGAGCGGTTGGTGGAGAAAACGCGGGATATCCCCAACTTGGGGTTTCAAAACAATGTCCCCTATCCTGAACTGCCGGCCTTCTTGGAGCGGGCCAAACTGCTGGTGAACACCTCCCGGTTTGAAGGGTATCCGTACTATTTTTCGTTGGCGCATGCGATGGGGGTGCCTGTCGCCAGTCTGAATATTGACCCCGATGGCCTATTGGCCAAGATGCAGGTCGGCATCTGTGCCCATGGCTCCGAGGTCCGCTTGGCGGAGGAGGTGCTGGCTCTCCTCTCGTTTGAGAATCAACTCAAGCGCTTCCGGGAGAACGCGATCGCTTTCAGCCGTCATTTTAATCCCATGGACAAATTGGGTGTGGAATATCTCAAATTGTTTATCCGCTGTGCCGGAGAAGCGAAAAACTGAAAGCGGTGGGGAAGGGTCCGAAATTGACTGTTGGCATTGAAAAAAATCCCCAGACTGAACCAGTCAGGGGATCGGTGGGGTTGGATAGCCAAGATTAGACGCGTTCGATATACGATCCATCGCGGGTATCGACCCGGACTTTGTCGCCGATGTTGATGAAGAGGGGAACCTGAATGACGGCGCCGGTTTCGACGGTGGCGGGCTTGCTGCCACCGGAGGCGGTATCGCCGCGCAGGCCGGGATCGGTTTCTACGATTTCCAGTTCCATGGAGAGGGGAATATCGACATCGACAGGGTCATCGTTGAAGCAGAGCAGGGTCAGTTCGGTATTTTCCTTCAGCCAGACGTCTTTCCCCAACAAGGCTTCCGGAGTCAGGGAAAATTGTTCGTAGGTTTCGGAATCCATGAAGTTGAGCATATCGTCTTTGTACAAAAACTGCACCTTGCGGGGTACGAGAGAGGCTTTTTCCAGCATTTCGCCAGAACGCACGGTTTTGTCCAATACCCGGCCCGTTTTGAGGTGTTTGTATTTCAAACGGACGACCGCCTGCCCTTTGCCAGGGGTATGATGTTCGAACTTGGTGACTGAATAGACTTCGCCATCAATTTCGAGTTTGGTCCCCGTCCGAATTTCTGTTGCTTTGATTGGAATTCCCATATTTTGCTCCTGTTTCTATCTAGAAAGTATGATTTTTCAGAGTTCATCAGCCGGATGCGCTGGGGGGTGGCTTGATGTGGAATCGAATATCGGCAAGAACAGCCGCTGTAGGCACAAATCGCCCCTCTCCAAAAAGACATTGGAAGTCTAAATGGCGGCAATGGATCAGGCAAGCCCCGCAAAGACCAATCAACCGATCATTTGGGAGGGCTGAGTTTCCGCATTAACGTGGTGGGGAAGGTCTTGTTGTCGTAGAACCGGGATTGCAGATGGCCACCAGCAATGGGTTGAAACTTCTTCAGTTCGCGTTTGCCGTTCTTGGTCTCGAAGGTGAATTGAAACCCCTTGGACTCTGAGTAGAACTTCCCGTTCTCGTAAGAATAGAGGATGAGGGCGGGATTCTCATTGGTTCCTTCGACAATCAGCATGTTTTTGTCGGGCTGAAACTGAATTTTCACCGGGCCGTACATGTAGTCTTCCCCTTTGACCACTCGGGCTTCCCCTTCCAGGGAGACGCGCTCGGTTTCGACGGAGTAAAGAATTTTTTTCGCGTAGTAATGGGTTTCTTCCGAGGCTTTTTTGACGATCAGATGGGCGATCGGTGCGCCAGCCTGGGGGGTGAGGATGAAGTCGGGGGAGGAGGAAAGCGGATTTTCGATCGACCATGTGCTGTCTTTTCCTAACTCGATTTCATCCCCGCCAGGGGTGGTAAATACGCTTTGGGTCCATCCGCTGACGGCGAATCCGCTCAGAAGGACAAGAAGGCTGAAAGAAAGTATCGAATACGGCTTCATGATTCATCCCCAGTCATAGGTTTTTGTTCGTTCGAAGGCGAGACTTCCATAAGTTTCTTCGCGATAAAATCATAATACATCACTTTATCATTCTGGAAGGTCAATTGCTCGATTCGAATTTTAGATTGTCTAGGAAAATACAACCGTTTTTCCACATTGTTAAGGGTGAGTTCGTCGGCATCCACATGCCAGTTCTTGCCTTCGGCGCTGGTATCACCGGTCAGGGTGAGTTCGGTGAACTCCGAGGGGAGATCGGTGTAGGCACCATGGATCGAGGCCAGAATCTCGCCGCTATTGCCCTTGGCATGGATGATCTCATCGCTGCCGCCGGGATGGTAGGTGAGGATCGGTTCTTCCAAGTGCAGAACGTGGGTGTTGCTGTCAAACACTCCCTTGGCTGCTTTCACGGTGATCGTGTCTTGATTTTCGTATTTTTGCTCGAAATGAATCGTACGGAACGAGATGTTGGAATAGGTGGGGATTGAAAACGTGGTGGGGGATAGATTCTTGACCTGCGCCAGTTCGATCCAGGCGGATACAAAAATCATCCATCCCCAAAACAGAAGGGGCCATCCCCGCTTGCAGAGGGTTGAGATGGAATATAGAGCCAGCCGTTGGTTCATCCGAGTTCTCTATCCCGATGGTTCAATCGGTCTTTTCCCCTTGCGGGTTCAGCGCCGCTTTGATAAAAGCCCGGAACAAGGGATGGGGATTTCGGGGCCGGGATTTCAGTTCGGGGTGAAATTGGCAGCCAACGAACCAGGGGTGATCTTTGTATTCGATAATCTCCACCAATTTGCCATCGGGGGAGGTTCCGCTGATAGTATAGCCGGCTTTTTCGAATTGTTCTTGGTAGGTGTGATTGAATTCCCAGCGATGGCGGTGCCGTTCGGAGATCATCTCTTCGCCATAGGCGGCCCGGGCTTTGGAGCCTCTGGTGAGCACACAGGGGTAGGCGCCTAGGCGCATGCTCCCGCCTTTGTCCACCACTTTGCATTGCTCATCCATCAGACTGATTACCGGGTGAGGGGTTTCGGGTTCAAATTCCGTGCTGCTGGCACCCTCGAGACCGAGGACATGGAGCGCGCCCTCGACGACGCTGCATTGCATTCCCAGGCAAATCCCCAGGAAGGGCACTTTCTGTTCGCGAGCGTATTGGACCGCCAGGATTTTACCTAATGTACCGCGTTTTCCAAATCCCCAAGGGACCAGGATGCCATCCATCCCTGCCAGGAGTTCGGCGGCCCCCTTTTTCTCGACCTCTTCCGCATGGACGCGCACAATTTCCACCTTGCATTTCATGGCCAGACCGCCATGGATCAGGGCATCGTAGATCGAGCGGTAGGCGTCTTGCAGCCGGATATATTTACCGACCACGGCGATCTTCACCGGGCCTCGGCTAGGGTTCTTGATCGCGTTGACGATGCGTTTCCACTCACTGAGATCGGGCTCGCCGCCCTGCATTTTGAAATGGTCCAGAACCAGATTATCCAAACCCTCTTCCCGGTACATCTGCGGGATTTCATAGATCGTGCTTTGGATATCGCGGGCACTGACCACGTTCTTGGCGGGAATATTACAGAAGAGCGCGATCTTTTCCTTCATCTCCTTGTTAAGAGGCACAGCGGCACGACAGAGAAGCAGGTGGGGCTGGATTCCGATTTCGCGCAATTTGTTCACACTATGCTGGGTGGGCTTGGTTTTGACCTCGCCCGCCACGGAAATTGAGGGGACCAGGGTCAGATGGACAAAGAGCACTCGTTCCGGGCCGAGTTCCCAGCCAATTTGGCGGATGGCTTCAAGAAAGGGGAATCCTTCAATATCACCAACGGTCCCGCCGACTTCACAGATTTGAAAATCGACCTGGGTCTCCGCGGCGACTTCCAGCACTCGTTTTTTGATTTCGTCGGTAATGTGGGGGATCAATTGCACCGTCTTGCCCAAGTAGCCGCCCCGGCGTTCCCGTTTGATGACCGCGTCATAAATCTGGCCGGTGGAGACACTGCATTTGCGGGTAATGACCGCATGGGTAAAGCGCTCATAATATCCCAAATCCAGGTCGGTTTCTGCGCCATCATCCGTGACATACACCTCGCCGTGCTGATAGGGGCTCATGGTGCCTGGGTCCACATTAATATAGGGATCGAACTTTTGCAGGATTACAGAGTGCCCGCGGGCTTCCAGCAAGCAGCCGATGGAGGCGCACGCCACTCCCTTGCCCAGGGAGGAGCAGACACCGCCGGTCACAAAAATAAAACGAGTGGATTGGTTCAAAATCTATCCCTCAACGCGTGATGATTTACCCCCAGTGCAGGCCAGGGCTTTCGGTTCGTGGCGATCGATAGAACAGTAAAGATATCGTGGCGATTGTTTGGTCATGGATTTCAAGAAGAAACCCGCGGGCATGCAGTCCAGGGTAAAATTGAAGGAATTCTATGTCAAGCCGAAACTTCGGCCTTCTGCCTAGTGGATCCACGCTGGTTTCCTTCATGGATGGGTGGCGCATTCTGTCACCCCACCCATTTTCCTTGATTGGGGGAAAAATGACAACCGCGATTTGCCATATTTTAAAAAATTTACCGATTTGGCGATGGCTTCCCCCCTTGAGGCTTGGATTCGCAAAGATTCAGGAGGCAAGTCCCCACTCCTGTCATTTCTCTAAAGAAATGGCTCCGGTACCCCCGAGAAACCATGCAACGGGAAC
>JAVFAP010000154.1:0-8194 GCA_034002445.1 bacterium
TTCATCCAATTATCAGCGTTACTACACAACCAATGGAATGATCGGCGAAGCGATTATCCAGGCCGATCGTGACTCCCGCTCGATTATCGTGATTTGTGATGAGGAAACCAATGAGCATGTCAAGGAGATTATTGAAAATCTCGATCGGCCTGTTCCACAGGTGTTGATTAAAGTCGTCTTTCTGGAAGTGACCTATCACGATGATTTCGATTTTGGGGTGGAGGCCTCGTTTGATACCCGCCCCGGCTCGGATAATGGCAGCATCTTTGAAACGGCCTATGGATTGGCTGCAGAAACACAGGGTGGATTCTACCGGCTGCTGGAAAAGGATCTCAGCGTGACCTTGCACGCGCTATCCGATGTCGGGCAATTGGAAATTCTATCCAAGCCCTCCGTATTAACCCGCAATAACCAAGAAGCGATCATCACGGTCGGGCAATCGGTTCCGATTATCCAGAACAGCCGGGTCACTTCGGATGGCCAGACGATTAATACTCCGACCTATGAAGATATCGGGATCATTCTGCGCGTGACCCCCTTCATTACCAAGGATGGGCTGGTGGAAATGATGCTTTCCCCTGAAATATCGACCTTCACCGATCGCAGTGTTCCCATTACCGATACGGTCAGCGCCCCGGTCTTCGCAGTCCGTTCGGCGGATACAGTGGTGGTGACGCCAAGCGGTAAAACGGTGGTCATTGGGGGCATGATGGAAGATCAGCAAACCGAAGTGACCAAGAAAGTTCCTGTTTTGGGAGACATTCCTCTCTTGGGCCTCGCGTTCCGTCGGAAAACGGAAAGCAAGTCCAAAACAGAACTGATGATTTTTCTAACACCCTTTGTAGTCGAAACACCCGATCACCTGGATGCCATGTCGCAAAAGGAAAAAGATCTCTCTACCCTGGTTCCCACTTCATTTTCTCCCGAAGAACTGGATCGCTACTTGGATAACAAAGTGCCAGAAAAACCTCAACCAAAATCGCGGATCAAGGGAAAGCCCGCGGCGACCGCGGAAAAATCTACCGAGCGCCAATCCCAGGGATATACCTATCCTTCTCAAGATTCTGTCGAAAAATAGGGCGATGGCAAAACCATGACCAAAAAAATCACGATCCCCATTTTGTTGCTGACCGTTTGGTGTTTCATCCTCGTCTGGCAGGCGGTGGAATTACGGCGCTTTGAACAGCGTTCGCGAGTAGCGTTCCTGAATCGGGCAAGGGATATCTCCAACTCCCTGGCTGTAGTTTTGCGATCCCAGCGGGATCGCCGGAGCGGGGGGTTTCAGGAGGAACGGCTAGAAACCGCCTTGCGGGATTTGGTCGATTCCAAAGAATTGATCTCCATCGTCTTGCTCAACGCCAATGGGGAAGTGATTACTTCTGCCGGCGCCATGTCCGAATTGGATCTCAGTCGCTTACCCCAAAAAGCGGAAAATTGGGGAAAGCAGACGGTGTCGTTCATGAATTTAGTGGATTTGGGGGAACAGCGGGAGAACGAGGAAGAATTTCCCGCGATTATTTATCCAGAACACACTCCCGGTCCAGGGGAAGGGGATCGCCCACCTGGCCCTCCTCCGATGCCCTTTGGCCGGTCAGTCCCGATGGGGCCTTCGGTGGAAGATGTGTCCCGGGTGGAGACGTTGTATGCCTATTTTCAAGCAAATCCAGATTGGCGGGGGCAACTCACGCTTCAGCCCCCGGCGCCTCTAAATTTGGTCCTGCCTGCTTCGGCAACGGTTGAAGAAGTGTCCCGCTTTGTTGCCACGTTGCAACAAGGTCCGCAAGAGCCGGACCGAGAGCCCAGCCAGGATGTCGCCCCCGAGTCAAGTCGGGAGCCCGGTCGCGAGCGCAGAGAGCCGTTTCCCCGGTCTCCGTATGCGTTTTTCAATCGAGTTCTTTCTGCTTCTCCGACGATTGACGAAGTGTCTCGCTATGTCTTTTTCCTCCGCGGCTGGGAGAATTGGCGTGACCGGCGGCGGCCGGGTTTTGGTTTGCGTCGGCCCCCCTGGATTGGCGAACAAGAATACCAATCCCTTCTGCAAAAGCGCGGCTTACATGCGTTTGTCATCGAAATGTCAACGGAAGCCTATAATAGTGCTCGTTTTCGGGAATTTTGGATGCGGGGTATCATCCTGAGTTTCGCGGCCTTGGCGATGATCGCCTTCGGGGTGGCCTGGCGTAATCTGATAAAATCCGCCGCATTGGAGGTCCGCTTGGTTCGGGCCAGTGAGATGAATGCCCATCTGCGAGAAATGAACTTGGCCGCGGCGGGGTTGGCCCATGAAACCCGTAATCCTCTCAACCTGGTGCGGGGTCTGGCGCAAGTGATTGCCAAACAGGATACGTTGCCTCCGGATATCCGCCAACAGTCGTTGAAAATCACGGAAGAGGTGGACCGCGTTACCGCGCAACTCAATGAATTTATCGAATATTCCAAACCCCGCGAGGCCAAACCCACGCCGGTTTCCTTGAATTCCGTCATTGCCGATGTGGAGCGGGCCTTGTCCGCGGACTTGGAAGATAAGATGATTCAGTTGCATCTTCATGGAGCCGAAACCGTGATCCATGCGGATGAAGGCTTGCTGCGTCAAGTGCTCTTTAATCTGGTCCTCAACGCGATTCAATCTGTCCCGGAGGAAGGGGAAATTCATCTCCGGATCGAGATGGATCCTAAGAAGATTGTTGCATTGACGGTGGAGGATAACGGACCCGGGATCGCGGAGGAGCATCGCGAGAAAATTTTCCGTCCCTACTACACGACCCGCGAACAAGGGACTGGATTGGGGCTTTCGGTTGTGCAGCAAATTGTCCAGGCGCATGGGTGGGATATCGAATGCCTTACCGTCGCTCAAGGCGCCGCATTTCAAATCAGAGGGATCCGGAGTATATGAGTAAGGTGCATAGCCATCCCTTCTCAAATTATACAATCTTAGTAGTGGATGATGACGTCGGCCAGCGGAGTCTGCTCAGCACTTTTTTATCGAGCCAAGGGTTTCAAACCTGCACGGCCTCCAGCGGGGAGGAAGCGTTACAGGCGTTGGATGAGCAGGCTGTTGATATGATGATCTCGGATGTGCGGATGCCTGGCATCTCCGGCCTGGACGCGTTACGCGAGTCCCGCCAGCAGCGGCCCGATTTGCCCGTCCTCTTGGTGACGGCCTATGCGGACATCAAGGACGCGGTCATTGCCATGCGGGATGGCGCGGTGAATTATCTGGAAAAACCAATCGATCTGGATGAACTGCTTGCCTCGGTACAAAAATCGATCGGGCTGCTAGACCTTGCTCCCGTCGAATTACCGGATGATTTGATACTGCCATCCTCTGTGATCGCGAGCAGTCCGCTGACCCAGCAGGTCTTCAAGGAAGCAGCCCTAGTCGCCCGTTCGGACAGCCGTATTTTAATCACCGGTGAAAGCGGAGTGGGCAAGGAGGTCGTCGCGGATGTCATCCACGGCTGGAGTTGGCGGGCGAAAAAGCCGTTTGTCAAAGTCAACTGCGCCGCGATCCCCGAGTCGCTGCTGGAGAGCGAACTTTTCGGCCATGAGAAAGGCGCGTTTACCGGCGCGGCGCAACAACGGATCGGCCGTTTTGAAGAAGCCGATGGCGGGACGATCTTGCTGGATGAAATCGCGGAAATGGCCCCTGTGCTGCAAGCGAAACTTTTGCGAATCACCCAGGATGGAACGTTCCAGCGTATCGGATCGAACACCGTTCGCAAAACGACAGCCCGTGTCCTCGCCGCAACCAACCGCAATTTAGAAGAAGAGGTGGAGAAGGGGGCTTTTCGTGAAGACTTGTTTTTCCGTCTCAATGTCATGGAGATTTATATCCCCCCGCTGCGCGAGCGGCGAGAGGACATCCTGCCGCTGGCAACCCATTTTGCCTCGCAATTCACGGCTGGCAATCCGCGCTTTTCCAATGCGGCGGTGCGCTGCCTGGAAGAGTATGACTGGCCGGGCAATGTGCGGGAACTGTGCAACGCGATGGAGCGCGCCACACTGATGGCGCGAGGGGAATTGATCATCCCTGAATATCTTCCCAAACGCGTTACATCGATCTTGGCAAATCTTCCCACATCGGAGTCGGAAAATAAAAACCAGCACAAACTGGAAGATATCGAAAGGGAGGCGATCTTAGAAGCGCTTCGCCGCAACAACCAGAACCGGACGGAGACCGCCAAGGAACTGGGGATCAGCCGCCGGGCATTGACCTACAAATTGCAGCGGTATATCCAGCAAGGCTACCCTGTGGATTGATGCCAAGGCATGAAAATCCGCATCCCTCCACGGGAAAGACGCGGATTCTTGCCGATTTTGGGTTATGGTTATGCCAGCACTTTTTTCGCAAACGCCACGCTGGCCTGGGTGTCTTCCATGAAACGGTTTTCCCGACCACTTTCTTCGATTACAAACCACTTGTCAAAGCCGATGTCTTTTACTGCTTGCGTGATAGCGGGCCAATCGATATCCGCGTTGGGGGCTTCGAAATAGGTGACATCCTTGCCATTGTCTTTCAGGTGGATTTCGCAAATCCGTTCATTTCCCAGCATTCGGATTTCCCCTGGAACGTCATATCCATTAGAGAACGAGTTGGCGATGTCGTAATACACCTGTACCATGGGAGAGCCGACACGTTCGATGATCTCCAGATTTTGCTTGGCGGTCAGCGTATTTTCCAGCCCGATAATCACACCCAAATCTTCGGCGCGGGGCACAAGTTGCCGCAACGCTTCCACCACCCGGCTGACGCCCTGTGAATCTAGTTCGTACTCTTTATATTGTTCTTTACTGATGTTACGTAATTTCCCGGTCGAATCCGCCAGCCGCAGGTCGCCATTGCCAAAGAAGGCGATCAGTGTACATTTGGCCCCCAGCGCTTTCGCTCCTTCCAGCGCGTCCAGTACATAGATTGCCGATTGAGGTTCTGATTTCAGGGGAATGCTGTTGCAAATAGAACCTGCTGCCACGGAGGGGAAGGCGATTCCATGCTGCTTGCCCAGTTCGACGTATTGCTTGCGCACTTCGGCGGAACGAAGGGGGATATTATCAGGCGAACTGCCAATGCTGACCTGAATCCCATCCAAGTGCGCTTCTTTCGCGCGGGGGATCAAGTCCGGCCGACAGGTTCCCCCGTGGTTGTTGGCGTCCCGCAAGTTCCAGTCACAAATCCCGACGGGGACACCCTCGGCGGCATGGCCTGCATTCGTGAGGATTCCTGCCGCGACCAACCCGACGCCCGCGATTTCGATAAATTCCCTGCGATCTAACATCCTTCTTCTCCTTTATCTTAAGTCGAATCATGTTTTCTTCGTCGATTTTTTAGATCGATACGGCTTGCATGGATTATGCAACCATCATCAAAAAAATCCGAACAAAAGTCAAGCGATTTGCATGCTCTACTTACACCACCCGCATCGTAAAAATCCCCTCCACATCAGAAGACGAGAGAAAAGGATCGATCAAGCGAAGGGAAAGACGACCGAGAGCCGTAAGAGAGGGAATGATCCGAGAGATTGGAGACAAGAACAGAGAAAAAGGGGGAACTTTTTGACAGTTTTGCCAGAACTGGGGCTAGCGTTTTGTGACGGGTTGGTTATACTCTACCCTCGTACCAACAAAGTCGGGGCGTAGCGCAGTCTGGTAGCGTACCTGAATGGGGTTCAGGTGGTCGGAGGTTCGAATCCTCTCGCCCCGACCAGACTTAACTTACTGATTAAATTGAACTTGCATTCTCTCCTTTCCCCCTCAAATTTTCTGTCAAAAATCTTTGAGCACCAAATAAGCAACGTAGAGAACCAAAAATGGGCGTTTGCCTCATGGATGGATTGGGTGCTTTTTCCGTCTGGCATCGAGGCTATCAAAATGGTTCTTTATCTCCTGCGGATTGGTTTTTCAGGGATATCTGAAAAAAGCGGGTGTGCGAATTTCTTGAGAATATAAAATTTAAGTATTTTAATATCAAGTATTTAGGGGATTGTATCCATTACAGTTTTGGATTGGCGTAACTGGCTTATTTTTCTAACCTTACGAATTTCTGTCCGCAATGTTTCTCCCTCTCCCCTAAAAGAATCCTAGGCCTATAAATCTGATTTTTGGTACGCATTTAATGTACGCATTTATTGGGGTAATGGGTGAAAAAATGCGTAACCCGATTTCTGTTTTCTAAATCTATTATATTCAAGGATTTATGATCAAATCGCGAAGGTGTTTTTCTTCTGGCCTCCTATGCCAGGGTATAGGAAATATGGGGTAGGAGCATGTGGAGATGCAACATGAGGATACCCCGGAACATACGCTTGGATCGGACGCAGTTTCGAGGACATTGCATTCTCTGGAATTTAGAGTAGGGGGGGTCTTTGCGCTTTCTCTGGTGTCTTTGCCTTTTGCATGGATTAGGGGATGGGGGATTTGTATCATGGATTGTCGCTCGCTAAAGGGTGTAGACGTGGAAGATCATCCTATGAGAGATGTAACGTGAGTCAATGAAGACATGGCAGGGTTAAGTCCGCCGACTCCAGGTGGGTCTAATATGCCTGGCTGTTGACACCGCCCATGGTTTTACCACCTGGGATCAGGCTGCATCAATCTGGATAATCACTCTTAGGTTAAGTTTTGAATTTCCTGATTAGAGTCCATACCAAAGGATTTCGGTAGCCGGGAGATTCCGGGTTGCTGTTCCGGGGGGCGCAGAAGGCTGTTCTCCGAGATTGTTGTCTGGTGGGCTCCCTGTGACCTTGTGGAGCCTCCTTTTTCGGGATGGGGACCCCGTGGTTTAGCCCAAATTCGATCCAGACCCCCCGGCCTGCCTCGTGAGGGACTCATCACTTATCTTGAGCCCGGCGTGAGAGAGAGTGGGGTGATATGATATTTATTGATTATGGTAATATTGATGTGCTTAATGCGAATGAAAATTGCCGGAGCGGTTCATTCTGTCTTGCTTGAATGGTTTTCCAAAACCGAGTTATCGCAAACTCAATCGAGAAATCTACCCCCTCACCAACCCTTATCTGTTCCTTGACCTAGGGATTTCTCTGTTTTACTGTGGTATGAAATAATACAGTCGCGATAATCCAATCTTGATTCGCGGTATCCAAATCTTACCTCATGGGGAAAAGGAGGGTTTCATGCCTGATTTATGCTCTATTCCTGCTCCGGGTCAAATTGTTCGTGTCCGGCAGCGGCTGTACTTGGTGGATCACATCACCGATCCTATCAAACCGGGGGATTGCCACTTGGTGCATCTTTCTTGTGTCGATGATGATAACCAGGGGCAGCCCTTGGCCGTGTTGTGGGAGCATGAGATTGACACCTCTATCCTCCAAGCCGAGGCTTGGGATCAGGTCGCCAGCCGTGGGTTTGATCCTGAAACCCTCTTCGCCGCATACTACAATACGATCCGATGGAACTGTGTCACGTCCACCGATCCGCGCTTGTTTCAGTCCCCGTTCCGGGCGGGGATTCGCTTGGATGCCTACCAACTGGAGCCGCTGCGCAAGGCCCTGCGCTTGCCCCGGGTCAATCTTTTCATTGCGGATGATGTGGGGCTTGGGAAGACGATCGAGGCGGGGCTGATTGCTCGGGAGTTGTTGCTGCGCAAAAAAGCCCGCGAAATTATTGTCGCCTGCCCCCCGTCCATGCTATTGCAGTGGCAAGAGGAATTGGTCAGCCGGTTTGGGTTGACCTTTGTTATTTTGGATAAGGAATATATTAAATCGGTGCGGCGCGAGCGTGGTTTTAGCGTCAATCCCTGGGGAACGCATTCCCGTTTTCTTGTCTCTCACCGGCTTTTGATCGATGAAGCCTACACCACGCCCTTGCGGGATTGGTTGGGCACATTTCGCTCTGGCACGCTGCTGATTTTAGATGAAGCCCACCATGCCGCACCTGCCAGTGGGCAAAAATACGCGATTGATTCCAAAATCACGCGGGCGGTGCGTGACCTGGCTTACCGGTTCGAGCACCGGCTCTTTCTGTCCGCCACGCCGCATAATGGCCATTCCAACAGTTTTTCGGCCTTGCTGGAAATTTTGGACCCGCAGCGCTTTTGTCGGGGCGTGAAACCGACAAAAGAGAATTTAGATGCCATCTTGGTGCGCCGTATCAAGGACGATTTGCGTGCCATCCAGGGCGGGTTTCCCAAACGGGTGGTGAAGCAGGTGGATATCGAGGGATTGCCACCGGATGCGCCCGAACT
>JAVFAP010000155.1:0-8177 GCA_034002445.1 bacterium
AGCCCCTTCGGCACCCAAAGCCATGGCTATGAATCGAACAACTCGTTCCTCCTGTATGCGTTTGGGGAACGCCTCTTTATTCGCTCTGGCAAGAGGGATTACTACGGCAGCCCGCACCATCAACAATGGATGTGGCAAACCCGGTCCACCAACTGCATCGCGGTCAACGGACAGGGGCAACGCACGCATAGCGCGGCGGCGCAGGGGCGCATCCTCGCCTTCCATACCAGCGCGGATTTTGATTATGTCGCGGGGGAGGCCGGGAGTGCCTACCCGGAGAATGTCGAGCAATTTACCCGCCGCATTTTATTCGCCAAGCCCGATACCCTCTTGATCGTGGATACCCTCCAAGCCGAAACGCCTTCCACCTTCCAATGGTACTTGCACGCCCCAACCAAGATGGCGTTGGCTGAGACAAACCAGTTGTCTGTCCAAAACGGCAAAGCGGCTTGCCAAGTCCATTTCTTATGGCCGCCACACCTGCAATTCTCCCAAACCGATCAATTCGATCCCCCTCCAAGCAAGGGGGAACTGGGAGAATACCATCTTACGGCCGAGACGCGGACACCTGCCAAGGAACAAACTTTCATCACGGTTCTGTTCCCCCACCGTGCCGAGGATGAAATCGCCCCGCAGGTCCAAGTGAACAAAACAGAGACAGGGTTTGAACTCACCTCAACCATGAATGGACGAACCCTGCACACGGCCTTTGACGGAGAGAGTTTGTCCAGTACCCTACGCAATGAAGAGGGGCAGGTATTCGCCCAGTTTGCAGAGTAAAAGAACAAAAATCACCCAGAGAAGGAGCAGACACCCTGCTCCTTCTTCATTTTAAGATAAAATGGGCAAAAAACTATAACTAAAGGCATCTTAGCAATGACACTCAATCTTCGCACACTCAGAAGAGCCCTCGATACCTTGGAATACTCCTTATACATCGCCGATGAACACATGGACGAAATTCGGGAAGAGTTCCGCGGAACCATTCAGGCAGGGATTATTCATCATTTTCAGATCGCGTATGACCACTGTTGGAAAGCCATGCAACAATGGCTGCGAAAAAATCATCCGCCGGAGAGAAAAGGGGCGCCTATCAGCACCCGAAAAGAACTGTTCCGCAAAGCGGCCCTCTATGGCATCATTTCCGATCCGAAACCGTGGATTCAATTCGCGGATGCCCAAACCGCTTGCTCGCAGGTCTATGATCCAGACCGAGCCCAGTTTTTATGCGAAGCGGCGGAGAAATTTCGCCCCTGCGCCCAAGAACTCTATGAGAACTTGCAACCGGATGAGGATAATTCCGCATCCTGAGTTCCCTTATCCCCTGGCATCCCTTCTCAAAAAGGCTCCGTGAAGACTTGCAAAGCCCCGGCGCCTTTTCTAAACTAAGGCGATACCCACTGATTCTTAACACAATCGCAACAATCCAGAGTTCAGCACGAAACCATGACAAAGCCTGGCCTCCTCTATTCTCCACCGCTCCAGATTGAAACTGATTTACGCGTTTGGTTCGAAACAATCCAAAAACGTTACGATTTTGTGTTGCAAACCGACCCATCCTCCAAAATGGAACTCCGGGCCCACCGCTGCCAGAGCCTGGGGCAGTTGGAAGACAATCCTCCGCTGGAGGAAGTCGATTCCTTGATGGATATGGCCCGGGTGATGGGAATGCCGATTGGTTCCGTGCTGATCCCGCTGGATTTGAATCAGACCGAAGAACAAATCGGTGCCGAGATTTCCGCGGTGGATGGGTGGATTGATCTCTCTGGCTATATCAATGTCGACCTGGTCCGCTTTCTTCTGACCACCCGCGCGGATTTTAAAAAAGGGTATATCATTGCGGCGTTGCAACACATTTTCCATTACGCGAATGAATCCAATCTGACAGTTTCCATCGCCAGCGTGCCTCATTCCGAAAAAACCATTCTTAGTCAAATCCAACGCTTCAAACCCACGGAGAATTTCCCGGTAGGATTGCACCGCATCCTGCCCTCGGACAGCCTAGACCGCCTTCCAACCCTGGCTCAGGATGGAGATCCGGTCACCCTGCAATACACCGTTCCAGACGAATCAGCCCAAGCGAAGGTGGCGGCCCTCTATCAGGCCATCCAACCGCTGGGGCTCCCCCTGATTATCACAGAGTAAGGGGCCCGTTCTTTGTCCTCCTCTTAGGACACATGCCGCGACAGCAACGCTACAATCTCCCACATGCGGCGGGGGTAGGTGTGGTTCTGTTCGATCCACTGCCGGGCCCGTACCGTCACTCCCTCCCGTTCCTTAGGATGGCGGAGGTAGTAGCGGACTTTCGCCTTGAGATCAAGAGTATCTTTGTAGTAAATCGCATTGACTCCCGGCTGAAAATAGGCAGCGCACGCTGGCACCCAATCTGAGAGCAAAAACCCGCCCGCCAAGGGGGCGTTGAAATCGCGTTGATTCAAACTGCCGACACATTGAATACTATGAATATTTAAATTGACCGCCGACGAGGCAAAGATCCGCGGCAGTTCCGTGACCGGATCGGCGGGGCCTTTGTAAACGCGGCGCAAGGGGGAATCGCCCAGCACCCGCAGCCAATCCTCATTGCCATAAAGGCGCAGATCGAACTCCAGCAACGCCTCCAGGGTGCGGATCCGGTAACGCGTGTTGGTTTCCCAATACAGATAGTGGTGGACCGCAGGCGTAAGTTGAATTTGTTTGCCTGGCGCGATGGGATACCGCAACGCGAGTTCCTCAAATGAAAGAAACCGGGATGCCAGTTTATGCTCGACCAGGGTATCGACATACGAGACCATCGCCGGGGACAGTTGAGCCCGCCGCGCCGCCTGATCAACCACCCCCCCGACAAAACTCACCTCACAGGCATAGGCCGGGTCAAAGCGGCCCGTGCCTTGTAGATCAGCGGCCAAGGGCCAAAAGCCGCACGAACCCGGCTGAAACTGGGCCAGATACGCCACATAGGTTTCGTCAAAACTAAACACGTGCTCAGTCGGCTCAAAAGGCTGGTGGACAAAAAAATGCGGGTCATCCAAAAACCAGACCAGTTTCTGGCATGAAAGGGGCCGCTGGCGGGTGGGGAGTTGGATATAGTCATAGAACTGGGAGGCGGTTTGATTGATCAGCAAAATCCAGTCGGCGGGATGGGCAAAACACGCCTGGCGCAGGTTAAGCTGGGCCTCCGGCGCATCCAAGGCCAACCGGGTATGATGAACAACCCAGCCGAGGGTTTCCAGCGCGGCCAGGATCTGTCGCTTGAAAAGGCCATAACCGCTGTCGCGGGTATCAGAATATGTCCAAACCGATGGCATGAATCTTCCTTTACGTCTCCTGTCAATCCATCGTAGAATAGCATCGTCCCCTCGTCAAACCAATCCAACGTCCACGCTGGAGTGAGGTTGTTCTCTCACACCAGCTAGGCAATGGGTAAAAAATGGGACAAGAGATCAAAATCCCCGAAGGTGCGATCCATCCGATTTCGCACCAGCGCGGATTCGGCTATACTGCACCCCACAGAGGTTGATTCTTATGCGAAATTATCTAAATCTGTTTGCCATCGTTCTTGCTCTGTCCTTGGGCGGATGTTCTTCATCCGATACCCCGCCCGTACCCGAACCCGGGGACAAGCCTTTTCAAGTCATCATGATCACCGATGTGGGCGGGTTGGGTGACCATGGATTCAACGATGCTGGCTGGGCCGGGTGCCAGGAAGCACAACGGCGGCTGCTGGAACGCGGGCAAGCCTGTGAAATCAAGGTGATCGAATCGCGGGAGCAGACCGATTTTGCCGAGAATCTTAGTCTGGCCGCCGAACGGGCAGATGTTGTCATCTCTTTGGGCTTTTTGATCACGGATGCGGTCACTCAAGTCGCGCCCCAATACCCGGATAAAGCGTTTATCCTGGCGGATGGCCTCGTCGAGCAGCCCAACGTCGCCAGTATTTTATTTGCTGAAGAAGAGGGCGGTTTTTTGGCCGGACTGCTTGCCTCCTTCGTGACCCATACCGATACCCTGGCCGTACTGCCAGGAATGGATATTCCCCCAGTCCTGGCTTTCGCGGCGGGGTATAAAGCGGGTGCCCTGACTGGCGCGAAATTGCAGAACAAAAAGATCACCGTTCTTTCTTCCACCATCGGCAGTTTCACCGATCCCGTCAAAGCCAAATCCCTCTCGCTGCAACTCATCAGCCAAAAAGCGGATGTTCTCTTTCAACTCGCAGGCATCAGCGGGCTGGGCGTGATCGAGGCAGTCAAGGAATCGCCAGACCGCTGCTTCGCGATTGGGGTGGATATCGATCAGGACGCCATCGCACCGGGCAAGGTGTTGACCAGTGTGTTAAAGAAAAACGACCGTGTCGTCGCTGATCAAATTGTGGCAGTCGCCGACGACACCTTTTCAGGCGGAGTCCACCGGGTGGGGTTAAAGGAAGAGTACCTGGGTCTGACCGAAATGCCACATACCAAACACCTTGTCCCTCAAACCGCCTGGCCGGCTTTGGAAGGCGCCAAAACCCTGATCGCGTCGGGACAGATTCAAATTCCCCGCACAGAGGAGGCCTTGGCTTCGTTTGTTCCGCCCGTGGAGCAGATCCAAGCCCCATGAACACTCCTCAGCCTGAATCCGCATCCCAGCCGATTGCCTTAAAGGCCACAGGGCTTTCGAAGCGCTATGGAAATATTCAGGCGAATGAGGAGGTCTCCCTCACCCTCCACCCCGGCTTCATTCATGCCCTGCTAGGGGAAAATGGCGCCGGGAAAAGTACCCTGGTTTCGATGCTTTACGGCCTTGTCTCGCCCGATGCAGGCACGATCGAGTTGGCGGGGAAGCCAGTTCAGTTAAAAAATCCAGCCCATGCCCTGCACCTGGGGATTGGGCTGGTGCAACAGCATTTTTCTTTGATTCCCGCCTTCACCGTTTTAGAAAATATCATCCTCGGGCAAGAAATGACCCAGAGTGGGTTTTTGACCCAAAAGCAGATTGCGTCCAGACTCCAGCAAATCCTGGATCAGTATGACCTGAAAATTCCCTTGCACCGCCCTGTCGAATCCTTGACGGTAGGCGAACAGCAGCAAGTGGAAATCGCCAAAATTCTCTACCGGGGCGCGCGGATCATGCTCTTTGACGAACCCACCGCCGCCTTGGTTCCCGCGGAGATCGAGCGGTTTCTAGCCAGTTTGAATCGGCTGAAAGCACAGGGGATCGCCATTGTCCTTATTACCCACCGCCTCCCCGAGGTCATGGCGGCGGCGGATGAGGTGACCATTCTGCGCAAGGGAAAGCGGGTACTGCACCAACCGATCGAGACGTTGAGCGAAGAAGCGATCGGTGCCGCCATGCTGGGAGAAACTCTTGAAGATACACCCTGGGCCTTGCCAGAAACCGGCGTGCCCTTTTTTGAAATCCTGCAAGACGAACACTCCGCTTTATTACTGCATCGGCATGAGATTCTGGGTGTCGCCGCAGTGGCGGGAAACGGGCAGGAAGAATGGATCGACGCCATTCTCGGGATGCGGGACCGGAAGGATCTGTCCGTCAATCTTCTGGATGAAGATCTCCCCCATAAATCCCTATTCGAACGGCGGTCCATCGGCATCGCCTACATCCCCCAAGACCGCCGGGGCCATGCCTTGCTGCCAGACCTACCCATTATCGAAAACTATATGCTGAATGCCGCCGCACTGGGGGGAACCAGAGCGGTTCGGATCAACCAAGGGGAAATCGAAGCGCGGATTCAGGAAGAGATCGCCGCGTACGCCATCCAAACCCCATCCCTCCAATTGCCCATCCAGCAACTTTCCGGGGGGCATCAACAACGGGTCGTGATATCCCGCGAATTGATGCAAAACCCCGAGTTGATCCTTGCCCACAATCCCACTCGGGGGCTGGATATTCGGGCAACCCGGTTTGTGTACCAAACCTTGGTCGAGGCCGCCCACAAAGGAGCCGGGGTTCTCCTTTTTTCATCCGAATTGAACGAACTCTTTTCTTTATGCCACTCCATCGCGGTACTGTACCGGGACCGTATCGTGGGGATACGGCATACCGCGCGTTGGAGCATGGCCGAAGTGGGGAATCAGATGATTGGAGGCAAGCCGTCATGAAAAAGTCCCTGCTCTTCCCCCTTTCCATCCTGGCGGCATTTGCTGCGCTCAGCCTGTTTTTGTGGCTCAATGATTATGCGCCACTCGCGGTGTTTCAGACAATTTTTTCCAACAGTTGGCAAACGGCGTCCGGGCAACTGTCCATGCTCACCAAGGCCTCCCTGCTGATCCTGACCGGCCTGGCGGTCGCGATTCCCTACCGGGCTGGATTATTCAACATCGGGGGAGAGGGGCAAATGCTGATGGGCGGATTGGCCGCGGTATTGGCGGGGATTTACACTCCCACTTTGTTTGGCAAAGCCGCGCTGCTCTTCAGCCTGGCAGCCGGTCTGGCCGGGGGGATTGCATGGGCTGTCATTTCAGCGTATCTGAAAACCCGCCATCAGATTCATGAAGTCATCTCCACCATCATGCTGAACTTTATCGCGCTGCAGATCGCCAACGAATGCGCGTTGAACTTTTTCAGCGCGGGGGAAGGCACCAGCCGCACCCCCATGATCCCGGACAATGCCCGCCTGCCCGTGCTTTTTGCCTTCCGTTCAGCTGACACAACCTGGGGGATCGTCCTGGCGGTCCTGGTGGCGTTGGGGCTGGCTTGGCTGTTGTACAAAACCTGGCTTGGGTACCGCTTGCGGGCAGTGGGCAGCAACCCGGTGGCCTCGGCGTATGCGGGGATTTCGCCAGGAACCGCCCACGCCTGGGCGATGGGATTGGGCGGAGCCTGCGCGGGCTTGGCGGGCGCGATCCAAACCTGTGGGATCGACCATACCTACTATGCCCGCTTTTCCAGCGGATTTGGCTTTGATGGGATCGCCGTCGCCTTTTTAGGAATGAACGAACCGTGGGCGATGATTCCCGCCGCACTGGTCATCGCCACCTTGCGCGCATCCGACCGGGCCCTGCAGCTCGATCTGGGCATCCCGAAGGACATGGTCATGGTGCTGGAAGGCATGATCATCATCTGCGTCGCCATCTTCATGCGGAGAAAAGCCCATGACTGATCTATTCTTTACCGATCTCCCCATGATTCTCCACGCGGGCTGCATCACCGCCGCCCCCCTCTTATGGGCCACCCTGGGCGGCGCGTTCAGCGAGCGCTCCGGCGTGGTTAATATCGGCCTGGAAGGCATGATGCTGATCGGCGCGTTCGCCGGGGTGGCTGCCTCTGGCGCCACCGGCAATCCCTGGCTGGGGCTGCTGGCGGGCGCGCTGGCGGGCGGGTTGTTCGGCCTCCTGCACGCTCTCATTTGTTTGTGGGGCAAGGCCGATCAAATCGTCAGTGGGATGGGGTTGAACCTCATGGCCTATGGCATGACCGGGGTCTTGCTCTACCGGGTTTTCGAAACCCGTGGCAATTCACCCGAAGTCCCCAAAATCCCGGCGATCCAGGGAATCCCGGATATGCCCTTCTTCTCTCCCCTTCTGTTTCCCTTTTCTCCCCTGCATCTGCTCTTGCTGGTTCTGCTGGGGGGGACGATGGTGTTATTCTACAAAACCCGTTTTGGTTTGCGCTTGCGGGCTTGTGGCGAAAACCCGCATGTGGTGCGGTCCGCCGGGATACGGGTCGACGCCTACCGTTATACGGCGGTTTCCGTCAGCGGGACCCTCGCCGGATTGGGCGGGGTGCAACTGGCGTTGGGCGACGTCAGCCAATTCAGCGTCGGCATGACCAACGGCCGGGGCTTCCTGGCGCTAGCAATATTGATTTGTAGTGGATGGAGGCCTGGACGCGCGGCCATCCTGTGTGTGTTCTTTGGTTCCACGGTCGCCCTCGCGGACCGGCTGCAAAGTTTGTTCCCCGGGATTCCCTCCCGCGCCCTGCTGGCCTTGCCCTTTGTCCTGGCCCTGCTGGTTTTGGCATTCCGCAAACAGACTTCGCGCCCCCCGCAGGCCCTAGGAATGTAGGAATCCCAAAACCGTTCGGGCAAGAACGCCGCCAAAACCAGCGGATTGGATCCCTGGCAGAGGGAAATAAAACAAGGGAGTCCAGCAGGGATTAATTACATCGAATGAATTTTGCAAGGGGATATAAAAAAAATGATAACCCCTCTTGACAAATAGCCCCCCCCCCCCCTTACTCTT
>JAVFAP010000156.1:0-8142 GCA_034002445.1 bacterium
CGCTGAAATCCGGCGGAATATGGAGGCCTACCATGTACCGCCCTTCCACCAGGGCACGGAATAAGGCTTCGGAAGAATGCGCGTATTCCTTGATCTGAAACGTGCCGGTGTTTTCGAACTGGTCAATCAGGGCGCGGCTGGCCTGCCGCCCGTCTTGATTACAAACGATCGTCGAGAGGTTCCGTACATCGGTATCGATGGCAAAGCCAAAGGCGATTACTTGAAAAATGGGGGGTAATAGCGCAAAGAGGATGGTGGAGGGATCCCTTGCCATGTGCATAAACTCTTTTTGGAGGATCGCCAGCGCGCCGCTGCTTTTCATGAATATTTCCTGCTTTCTGTGAGGGTCAGGCTGACAAAGACATCTTCCAGCGAGGGGGCCGCCTCGCGAACTTCCTTCACGGCAAACCCTGATTGACTTGCTTCATGGTGAATGGTGTCAAGTGTCCACCGCTTTTCCACCAGCAAGTGGGCGGCTTCCCCGAAAATGGTGGCTGAAACAACACCCGATTGTTTGCGAAAATGATCCAGGACTTGTGTGATGGGGGTCGCTCGGATTTCCACCCGGTAACAGCCGGGCGGGGTGACATCCGGGCCGTTTTTCAATTGCGCCGGTTCGCCGAGTGCGATGAGATTGGAGAGGTAGATATAGGCTACATGGGTGCATCGTTCTGCTTCGTCCATATAATGCGTGGAGACGAAGAGAGTGACTCCCTGCGCGGAAAGATCGAAGAGCAGATCCCAGAGTTCCCGCCGGGCGACCGGATCGATCCCTGCGGTGGGTTCATCCAGAAAGACGATCTTGGGCTCGTGCATCAGGGCAGACGCGAGGGCTAGGCGCTGTTTCCATCCTCCGGACAAATGTTGGGCTTGGCGGTCGGCATACGGTTTCAGACCCAGGTAGGCTATGAGGATATCCGTGCGTTCCGCGATTTTTGTTCGGGAAAGGCCATACAACTGGCCGAAAAACCGCATATTCTCTTTTACCGTTAGATCCCGGTAGAGGCTGAAACTTTGTGACATATACCCAATATGCCGTTTGATTTCCGCTGCCTGTTTTTTGACATCCAGTCCCAGCACCCAGGCCTCACCCCCCGTCGGGGTCAAGAGGCCGCACAAGATACGGATCACGGTTGATTTGCCCGAGCCGTTGGGGCCCAAAAAGCCAAAAATATCCCCCTTGGGGACGTTTAAACTGACCTGGTTGACCGCTGTGAACGAGCCAAACCGCTTTGTCAGCCTGTTGAGGACGATTGGATCGGTCACAGGGTGCGCTCCTCGTTGGGAAGCGAATTCAAATAGAAATCCGCCACCATTCCAGGCCGTAGGGTGTTGGATGAATCGTTCACTTCAATTTTTACCCCAAAAACCAAGTCATCCCGTGTTTCCGGGGTTTGGACATTGCGTGGTGTGAATTCGGCTTGCCGTTGGATCTGTACCACGCGTCCTGTGAAGGTTTGACCGGGGAACGCGGCAACCGAAAAAGGGAGTGTTTCATTTAGCTGGACCTGACCCAAGCCACTTTCGGGTATATAAATTCTGACCCATAGTGGTTCATAGAGAAGCATGGTGAGGGCCGTTTGGTTTGGGCTGAGTAAATCGCCAGGCTGTAAGCGGCAACTCTCCACCACTCCTTCGCTGGGTGAGAGAATCCTCGTTTCCTCCAGATCGACGCGGGCTTGCGTCCAGGCAGCGCAAGCGCCGTCGTAGCGGGCTTGGGCCTGCTGAATTTGTTCGTCCCGCGGCCCTGTAACGACCAAGTGGTAGTGGGCCTCGGCCGCCTGTGCGCGGGCCTCGGCCATCGCGATTTCTTCTTCCCGATATCCGGCCAATAGGAGACTTAACTGTGCTTCTGCCGCATGGAGGCGGCTGGCGGCTACGTCTAATTGTGTTGCCGCGCGGTCCATCGTGTCCTGGCTGGTGTTTTGTTTGGCCAGGAGTTCGGCTTGGCGTTTTTTGGTAATAGCGGCCAGGTCGCGTTCCGCTTTCGCCGCTTCAACCGCCTGCTGGGCGGCTTCGATTTCTTTCTTGCGGGGCCCGTTGCGCAGCATCCGCAGGTGGGTTTGGGCTTCAGCCCAACTGGCCTTTGCCTGGGCGATCTCTTCATCCCGGCTGCCCCGTTGGAGTTCGAGCAGCGCCTGGCTGGCCGCCTGCACTTCGGCTTGGGCCATGGCCAACCGGGCTTGTGGCGCCTCCTCATCCAACTGAACCAGCAGATCTCCAGGATGGATTGTGTCTCCCTCTCGCACCAGTACCTGTACCACCCTGCCTCCGATTTTTGAGCCTAGATGGACATCATCCGCTTCGATGGTGCCGGAATAATGGTTGTTTTCGTTGGGGCGAAACGCCAGCATCCCCCAAACCCCCGCAATCAGAAGGCTGAATCCAACAATGATTGATATGGCTCGCATGCAAATGAACCTCACAAGGTGATAATGACAGTGGGTAGTGGGGATGGGGTTTGGCGGGGATTCCATGCCGCTCCAGCGTTCCATCCACTACGCGGAGTTCCCGCTTCGCTATTCAAAGACCGCGCTTTCAGCGCTTTTTTTGGGATGCTATTGGTGTGGGGTGGGTTATGCAGACATGGTGCGGTATGATGGTGGGCTACGCGCCTAACGGCGCTTTGAGCCCACCCTACAGTTGCGTTAAGCCCACCCTACGATTTATGTAATAACTACCCGCTATCCGCTATCCATAATCCATTTATCTTATCACAGACAAAAAGGTGGCGGGAAGATAGAGGAATCTATTGACGCCGCTTTCTTTGTTCCTGTATAGTCAAGCATTCCCGAATGAAAGGAAAAATTATGCGTTTTCTTCGTCCTTCTTTTATTTTTCTCGTGAGTTTGTGGGGGATTTTTATGACGCAGGCAGAGCCCTTGGGCCCAAAGGCAAACCACGGTCTTCATTTTCCCGCCTTGGCTACCCGATGGGATGAGGCTATCCCGCTGGGGAATGGTATGCTGGGGGCCTTGGTTTGGCAGGAAGGAGATGTGTTGCGCTTTTCTCTCGACCGGGCTGATCTTTGGGATAAGCGGCCTGTTGCTACCTTCAGTCAACCCGAATTTTCTTTTGACTATGTATATGAGAATGTGCTGAAAGGTGATATCAAGCCTGTCCAGGCGATTGTGGATGCGCCTTATGATCGGGAACCCGCACCGACCAAAATCCCTGCGGGCCGTTTGGAAATCAGCCAAGCCGCGTTTGGCCAGGTCACCTCCGTTCGGCTCGATCTGGCGGAGGCCCTTTGCCGGGTGGAGTGGGATAGCGGGGTGGTGATGGAGAGTTTTATTCATGCCACATTGCCGGTGGGCTGGATTCGCATTCAAGGGGTTACGGAAGCACTATCCGCCTGTCTGGTTCCGCCGCCTTTCGGGGGTGGGGACCAAAATCAGGAGGGCGTGAATTCGCTGGACGGCCATGATCTCCGGGCCCTGGGGTATCCAGACCCAGTTCTATACGAGCAGGCGGAATCCACCCAGTATACCCAGCAAGGGTGGGGTGATTTTTCGTTTGTAATCGATGCTGAATGGCGGAGAGAAGGGGATTCAACTTGGCTTTGTGTCTGGTCAATCCAATCCAGCGATGCCGTGTCCACGCCTGCGGATGAGGCCCGGCAAACGATCAAGCGATCGCTTCAGCGTTCGTTTGCCGATGATTTGGCTGCGCATCAAACTTGGTGGAGCCAGTTTTGGGCTCAATCCAGCATTGCCATCCCCGATCCTGTGTTAGAAAAGCAGTGGTACTTGGAGCAGTACAAGTTCGGCTCGGCCTCGCGCCGGGGCGCGCCGCCGATTACCCTGCAAGCCGTATGGACTGCCGATAACCGCAAAATCCCCCCGTGGAAAGGGGATTTTCATAATGACCTCAATACCCAACTCAGCTACTGGCCCTGTTACAGTGGCAACCGTCTGGAAGATGGCTTGGCCTTCTTGGATTGGCTTTGGGAGATCAAACCCGCGAGTGAACGCTGGACCCAGAAATTTTATGATTTACCAGGTCTGAATGTGCATGGGGTGACGACAATTGAAGGCGAGCCGATGGGGGGGTGGAACCAGTACTCCTGCTCACCGACGACATCCGCATGGCTGGCCCATCATTTTTACCTGCACTGGCGCTTCAGCATGGATCGCGAGTTCTTGCGGGAGCGGGCTTACCCCTATCTCCAAGCGGTCGCGCTGTTTTTGCAAGGCCATTCGATCGTTGGCGCGGATGGCAAACGCCAACTGCCGCTCAGTTCGTCTCCGGAAATCAATGACAATCGGGTGGACGCCTGGTTCCGTCAAACGACCAACTATGATTTAGCTTTGATCCGCTGGCTGTTGGGCGCAACCGCCGAACTGGCGACTGAGCTGGGCATGCAGAAAGAAGCCCAAGCCTGGCAAGCCGCGTTGAGCGAATGGCCTGATTTGGCCCTCGCGGAGGATGATGGCCGATTGCTGGTCGCGCCGAATTATCCCTTGAAAGAATCGCACCGCCATTTCTCTCATTTGATGGCGATCCATCCCCTTGGCCTCTTGGATGTGGCTTACGGGGACGCGGATCGGCGCACCATCAAGGCCTCCTTGGATGAACTGGACCGTCTGGGGCCGGACTGGTGGTGCGGGTATTCTTACGCCTGGCAGGGCAATATGCTGGCGCGGGCTGGTTTTGGCGAGCGTGCCGCCGAGGCGCTTCGGATCTTTGCGGAGTGCTTCTGTCTGCCCAACTCGTTCCACGCCAACGGCGATCAGAGCAAGAGCGGCAAATCCAAGATGACCTACCGGCCTTTTACGCTGGAAGGCAATTTTGCCTTTGCGGCGGGGGTGCAAGAACTGCTATTGCAAAGCCATGCTGGGGTGGTTCGCGTCTTTCCGGCGATTCCGGCTGCTTGGCGTGATGCGGCGTTTTCCACTCTCCGGGCGCAGGGCGCGTTTTTGCTTTCGGCAGAGAGGAAGGAGAGGAAGGTGGCCTCTGTCCGCATTGTTTCGGAACAAGGCGGCCTGCTCCGCCTAGCCAATCCCTTCCCGGATCAAGACTACAGTGTGCTGGGGATTGCGATCAGTGAAATTCATGTCAACTCTGGCATTTTGGAGATTTCGATGAAACCGGGGCAGGAGATTGTAATCAGCCATCTGTGAGGATAATAAAAATGTAAGGTCAATGTGGATATTGCCCAGGGTTACGACCATTTTTTAATATTATCATCATCCCCTGGGCGATCCAGGAATTGAATATTTGAATGGATCGAATTATTATCGATTTCGGTGTTCATTTTATTCAATGAAGTTGGTGCAACGATGGATGATTCGATCCTTTTGACCCTTGGTATTACCCTGATTCAGGGATTGGTCTGGGCTGTAATATTCTGCTTACCAGGGGCTCGACTGCTGCAAATATTCTCAAACTATATTTGTAAATTTGAACCGGATTATCCGACCGCCTACAAGGCTTTGCTTTTTTGTTGGCTGACAACAATGTTTCTTGGACTTATCGGGGGACTCGTGGGGATTTATCTTTCGGAATCCAAAGTGGCCGTGATCGTCAGCCTCGGCATTTCCCTGGTAGGTACCTATCTCTTGGCTCTGGTGATTCTCCGTCATTATTGGATTGATCCCGAAAAAGGAACGGTTGGGATGTTACGGATTTTTTTTATGAGCGGAGTGGTATTTGGAATTATTCGGTTGTTTACCCGTGTTATTCCCTATATTATGAATTTCGTATGATAACCTAGGAGCAGGAATAGAAAACGATGGAAAAAGGAAAGTGTCCCCCATTGTCAAGACAAAATTTCTGGAAATTTAAGGTGGATTTGGAACCTTGACTCCGGGATCAAACGGGTTAGATTTCGCGTGCGATTGCGGAATTGCGGGTAGAAAATTCCTTTAGATTTTCTCATACAGACCGATACTTTTCAATACCAAGGTAAACGGATAGCGGCTCTTCTGGAGAGCAACTGTTCAAGGGATACCTTGGAGTGCTTGCGACGGATCGATCGGACTCGCATGTCTTGTCAGTTTGGTGAATTTGGGGATCGCGACCATTTTTTCTGAAATCTATGCTTTCGTCAAGGACTTGATTCTCCAAAATTACACCTGAGTAACATGTTAATATTATGTAGTGGATAGTGGGCAGTTGTAACGAAAGTTGTTGAGTGGGTTAAAAGCGCCGCAGGCACGTAGCCCGCCATTGCGCCGTACTGTGTTTGGGTAATCTAACGCATATCTCAACCTCCAAGTGCATCGCAGAAAAGGCGCAGAAAGATGGGGTTGGAGGACACGCTGGTACCCGGCATGCTTCATGGTAAGATCCGTGCAGCGGAATGCCCAGGGTTCCGACCATTTTTTTTAAAAAAATGATCTCCCCCCTGGGCTATCCAAAGGACGGCCCTTCAGGTCTCATCGATGATGTGGGAATTTTTTTTATGAGCGCTGAAAGCGCGTCTCTTGGATGGCGAAGTGGGGAATTCGCGGTAGCAGTACATGGGGGTTATGGGTATGCACCATTTGCCGGTATGGGTTCGGGGGCAATTTGGGATGTAGGGGGTGGGCTGGTGGGCTACACTCGCTTCGCTCGCTTTGAGCCCACCCTACCCACTCGCGGTGAGCCCACCTTACATTTTATCCACTACTCACTATCCATTGCTTTTGTCATCGATTGCTTTGGGCTTTGGCGGCCAATAACCTTCGGCGTTGCTGATCGATGAAGACGGCGCCGATGATGATCAGGCCGATGATGATCCGCTGGACGAAGGGGGAGATATCGACCAGGACGCAGCCGTTGCGCAGGAAGCGGATGATGAAGGCGCCCACGATCGAGCCCAGGATGGTGCCTTCGCCGCCCATCAAACTGCCGCCGCCGACCACGACCGCGGCGATGATGTCCAGTTCCAGACCGACGCCGGTCGAGGGTTGGCCGGTGCGCAGTCGCGAGGCTTGGATAATCCCCGCCAGGGCGGTGGTGACACCACAGATGACGTAGACCATAATTTTGGTGCGGTTGACGTTGACCCCGCACAGTTTGGCGGTTTGCTCATTGGAGCCGATGGCGTAGACATGGGTGCCGAAGACGGTGTATTTCAAGACAAAACCGCCCAGCAAAGCGAGGGGAATCAGGATAAACATGGAGTAGGGGAAATAGGTATTGACCCCGCCCACCACCAGGTTTTGGTTGCCGATCCAGGCGAATTCTTCCGGCAAGCCAGTCACGGGAAGCCCATTGGCCACGTGCAGGGCCGACCCCCGCATGATTTCCAGCATTCCCAAGGTCACTATGAAGGGGGGGAGTTTGCCGTAGGTAATGGTGGCTCCAGTCAGCCAGCCGCAGAGCAGCCCGGTCAGGAGGCCTACGCCGATACCCGCCGCGATACAGAGTATCGCGGAATAGCCGCCCCCAGCCTGGGCGAAGCCATCGCCCGCACCGAAGAGATAGGCGATGGTCTGCGAGGCGAAGATCCCCGATAGCGCGACGAGGGAGCCGACGGAGAGGTCGATCCCCGCGCTGATGATGACAAATGTCATGCCAATCGCCGCGATCGCGATCACGGCGGTCTGTCCGGCGACGCTGCCGAGGTTGCGCAGACTGAAGAAACGCTCTGGTTCCATACTCCCAAAAATCGCCATTACCAGGATGAGCGCGAAGATGGGGCCTTATTTACCCGAAAGAAGTAAGGCTTTTTCATACACAGCCTTGATGAGTTCAATATGGTGCTTGGAAATCAACGCAATGCCTCCCCTGGAGTTTATGCCGCATGGCCGGCGGACTCTCGTTCACTGAGCCCCGCCGCCAGGGCCATGACTTTGTCTTGATCAATTTCGGAAATCGCGTATTTCTTGCTTAGCGTGCCACGACACATGACGTATAACGAATCGCACATGCCGAAGAGTTCCGGCAAGTAACTGGAAACCATAATGACCCCGGTGCCCTTGACTGAAAAATCGATGATGACTTTGTAAATCTCTGCCTTGGAGCCGACATCGATACCGCGGGTGGGTTCATCTAACAGCATGATCTGGGTGTCCGCCGCCACCAGCCGGGCTAGCGCGACTTTCTGCTGGTTGCCACCGGACAGTTGATTGACTTTCTGCAAGGGGTGCTCGGCTTTGACGTTCATCCGTGCCATGACCGCTTTGGAATTATCGTACTTTTTTTTGAGGGAAA
>JAVFAP010000157.1:0-8139 GCA_034002445.1 bacterium
TCTTCCGCCAGTTCCCAAAGAAGATTTGGATATAACTGATTTTCGGGTTCCTCCACACAGAGAAGAGGGTGCGGAGTCGGGTCGTGTAATAGCAACAGATAAGCGAACATCTTAATGGTTCCATCCGAAACGTACTTGTCGATGAATGGATCTTTAAACGAACCATCGTGGAATTTCAGCAGTAGGCGACCATCTTTGGTCGGTTCTGGTTCGATGGAACGAATCCCCGGAATGCGCTGTTTCATCCGTTCGATGACGTTTTCGAAGATTTTTCGGCTCTCTTCGCTTTCCGTATATAACCGGTTGGCAACCAATTGAAGGTTATCACCGGAAACAGAGAGATGATCCGCATATCCTGCGGCATCCTTGCTGCCGCGTGCCAGGTTGATATGGAAGTCAGACACGTGCCAGTTTTCTATCAACTGCCGAAAAGCGTTCGCAGCTTTGAATTTCTGAAATTGTCCCAGCCCTTTAATGGCCAGAATGTCTGATTTATCAAGAACCTGCTGTTCCTTGGTCAGTTCTTCTTCTGTTTTGTTGAAATCATCCTCATTGACAACGGCTCGGCCACTTCCATGAGAAAAATCCAGAAAATGATAGGGCGAACCAGCAGGCCCCCGCTTGTAGCGCAAAACTTCCCTTGCCACTTCCACCTTATTGTTCGTATGGCTCAACTCTAAGGAATAGGTGACCAGACGTTGCACCTGGCTGATTTCCATCCGAAACTGAAGTTCGATAACCATGTTTTCTTTTTCATGCCCACGACTAATCAGTTCCAGCCATCCGCCACGGCTTTGCATCGCGGCGCTCACATTGTAGGTGAGACAATCCTTGAGAAATCCAAATACTTGGAAGAGGGTGGATTTTCCGGTCCCGTTGGCACCGACCAGCACACAGAAGGGTGGGATATCCGTCATGGTGATATCCTGAAAGACTTTAAAATTTTTAAGGCGTATCGATTCAATCTTCATTTTTCACCCTATCACTCCATATCGATCGTTGCCAGCAAGCAACGTCGATGGTTGCGTAAATGTGATCCTTCATTTATTTGTGCCAGCCAATACGTACACGACGTCCGCCGCCTTGTCAATATAATGAGGCAGAGAGGTGTTGTCAAACGGTCATATCGGCGTGATCTTTATCGTTGACTAGCGATCGATCGAGGATAGGATAAACTCGCGAACATGAGCAGAGGGCATGCAAGTCTTTCCTATGGAATTGTGTTCAGTTCTGATCGGAATCATCGATAAAACCCTGTTACAAACCAGTTAACAATTCAGCGAAAAACGGAGGGTGGAGACAATTTTCCTGCCGCCGGTCGCGTGGGGCTGGGCTTTGTTCTAAAAAGAGAAGTATGTTTGTATCTATTTTACTTTGCAGAAGTTAGGGCGTGAAGTCGCCACAGGGAAGGGAAGCAAGAGGAAAGCCATCGGAGGGACTTGAACCCTCGACCTACGGTTTACGAAACCGTTGCTCTGCCGACTGAGCTACGATGGCATTTAATATTTATTTTTTATTATAAACCCGCCATGGGTTGGATTGAAAGAAGGCAAGGCATGAATTAACCGAATTTGTGGCGATCCCGCTTGCCAACTGCGTGTAAAATCATACCGAGTTATGGGTATGCGTCAAGTGGTGGATTCTTGATTCAGTCATTTCTTTGGGGGGCTTTTCTTTCCTTGTTTGCGAAAGCACTGTGCGAAACGCTGGAGGCGGGATTGTGAGGCTGGTTCGACCTGGAACGGGTAGCGGTAATCCAGGATAACGGGATCGGTTCCGAAATCGCGACTGTGGACGGGATGTTTGCACCATTCGACGAAATCGATGGTGGTGGCGTGGAAGGTATAGGTGCTCTCGAAGAATTGGCGAGCTTTTTCGGCCATGGTTTTCATCTTATCGGGGCGGTTGGCGGCGAGGAGGATCTCGTTGGCGAGCAAGTCGGGGTCTTGCATGGGTACGGTCAGCACCAGGCCTTTGTAAAAAAGGATCTGGCTGATTTCGGTTGCCAGGGTGGTGAGGACGGGGATGCCGCGCGCCATCCATTCGGTGATGCGATTACGGGCGCCGATGAGCGATTCATAACAGGGCAAGTCGGTGTTGATACCGAGGTTGGCCAGATGGAGATAGGTTTCCAGTTCTGCTTTCGGTACCCAGCCTTTCAGTTCAAAGCGGTCTTTGTATTCGGAGTGTTCGACCAAGCGCTGAAATTTGGGGTAGGTTTTTTCGTCATGCCCATCGATGGCGCCGCCGGTGGAAAGGAAGCGGATGCGAGGATCCTTGCGCATGGCTTTTTCCACCCCGTAGAATAGGGTTTCTATATCACACCACAGGTTGTAGCCGCCGCTGAAGAAGACGGTGAAGGGGGCTTCCGCGTGGCGATCGTTGAAATGGAATGGGGTTTCGGGATCCCAGGCGATGGGGATTTGATGGACCAGCGGTTCACAGAAGGTTGGGCCGTTCAGGCGGCCCATGGTGCCCAGTTCGCCGATCAAGGCCATCCGTTGCCGTTCCGAGGTGACGGAAAAGCGGTCGGAGCGGCGGAGCATGTCGCGGTGGATGTTCCAAAAATGGTGGAGGTAGCCTGGCTCGTTATAATGATAGGCCTTGGCTTGGGCTTCGCCCATGGGGTAGCCGTGGATATCGGCCCAGACGGGTTTGGACCCGGCGACGGCGGCGGCCCGGGCCGCGGGATAACCGCAGGCTCCGACGAGGGCATCGGGATGATGAGCGGCGATTTTTTTGTGTAAATACTCATCCTGGGCAAAGCATTGGATTTCATCCACGCTGTAATAGGTCAGCCGGTCTTTCTCCACTTTTTCTTCCAGGGGCAGATCCGTGTTTTGGCTGCCGGTAATCCGCATGCACAGCAAAACCACTTCAAATCCCTCATCCAAGAGGGGTTTGGCCAAGTGCCACGCCCGATTGCCTCCCGCATGAAAGTGCTGGGAATTTTCGATGCTGATCGGGCCGATCCCGAAGATCATGATCCGTTTCATGGGCTCATTCTCCTTGCCTGCGATAACCGCTTCATTATTAAAGCCTGTTTTCCCCTCCCTATCCATAGAAATCCCTCCCTGAACCAAAAGAATCCAGTCACAATTGAGTTCCTCAAGGAGAACGGGGGAGAAAAGAGAAGGGGAGACCCATTGGCAGGTCTCCCCAGGTTTGCTGGTGATCCTTCACCCTGGACAAAATTCCTTGTCTCAGGGGGTTGGCATTCGGTGGTTAGAACCGCATGGGCAGAAAGGCCACATCGCCACGGGTATCAAATGGTCCCCATTGGGTGGGTTCGCCACTCTTGGAGATGACATAGATCCGGAAGGCGTAGTTGCTGCCAAATGCCGGCCCCGCTTGGAATGGGCGGGTGACGTTGCTGCGTGTAGACCATTCGAAGGCAGAACTGGCGGCGCTGGTTTGGGCCAGCAAGGCATAGGGAGCAGAGCCGGTCCGAACGTAAATCTGGATGTTCTGGACTTGTTCAGGCTGGATCCCGAGTTCTTGCAGGTTCCAACGGATGACCAACTGGCGGTTATTGAGGCTGTCGAAATCGGCATAGTTGCTGAGATCGTCGAACGTCGTCATGCTGTCGGTCACGGTGATGAACTGGGTAACAGCCGGTTCGGTCGGTTTGGGTGTAACCGTCGGAGTGGCTGTCGGTTCCGGTTCGGGAGTGGCTGTGGCGACTGGGCCTTCGGTTGGAGTAGCATCCGGAGGTGTGGTCGGTGTGGGGGTCGCGGGTTTCGGGGTTTCGGTGGGGATTTCACCCGGCCATGTGATCAACATGGCGGCACCGGGAACATCCTTCCCAGCCAAGGCGCGGTAGGAACTTTGCAGCAGCTGGACGATGTAGGTCCCGTTATGAATCCCGAAACTGCGGTCTTCTTCCACAACCATGTAGTTGTAGGCCGCTTTGAGTTGGTCTTTTGTGTATTCGTTGGTGATCACGACTTCGGCGGATCCGAGCGGGGGCAGGAGTTCGCCCAGCAGGTGCATCAAGCCGTGGACTTCGTCTTGGATGCCTTCTTTAAGGCCATCGCCATCATAGTCTGCCCGCGCTTCACGGTTGATCTCGGTCAGATTTTTGTGGCAAGAGGTGCAGGCGTTCAGGTTTTCGATGACCTGTTCGGTGCCATCCTCGCCGGTGATGGTTTGTTTGATCCGGAAGGAGTGACCGCCCACAGAGTTCACCGGAGCGCCAGCGACGGGTTCTGCCATGTGGCAGGTGACGCAGGTATCCGGCACGATCGGTGCCATGTGGGGTGTGAAGGTGGTGTAACGGACGCCAGGGTACTCAAACCCACCGGTCCCGCGGACGACATCGCCTTGCACGCTGTAGTGGGGGCCAAAGTGGCTGCCGTACTGCTGGACATACTCGTTGACATTGCGGCGGGACTTGTGGCAGTTCACGCAGAACACGCCCATCCCGAAGTTTTCCTTGGTCACGGTGACGCCGTTGCCCAGGGTAACCACATCCAAGGTTCGCAGTTGATGCTGGTTGTCATGGTTGTGGGGATCGTGGCAGGTGGCGCAGGTGATCGGGGCATACTCGGTGGAGACTTCTTGCCCGGCATAATCGGGATCGTTGGCTTGGATGAACCCAATGCCGGTGTGGCAAGCGACACAGCCCGCGCGGCCAGGCCCGCTGGGAGAGGTGGTGGCATGGGCATGCGCGCTGGTATCCCACTCGTAATTCTTGACATGGTGGGTACCGGAATCGTGGCAGGTGGAACAGACACCGGAATCAATGCTGACAGCGGTGTGGTTGGTGTTGCCCAAGTGCAGGCTTCCGGGTCCGTGGCAGCTTTCGCATTGCACGCTGGCCATGTTTGCCAGTTCGGGGTAGCCTTGTTCCAGGGCGGCCCAATTGCCTTCTTCGATGGTGCTGGGGAAGACCCAGCCCGCCGCGGCCGCGACGTCATCAAAGCCGCCGTTTTTCGCGGTTTTGTCATAGCCGAGGGCATGGCAGGCGACGCAGCGTTCCGCGAAGTGATCGCCACCCGCATCGATTTCTTGCGAAAGGGCGATGGCGTGGTTGGTCTCTTCCCAGCCGCTCACTTTGTCAGCCAAGCCGCCGAAATTGCCGGAGTGGCAGGATGCGCAGTTGCGAATCCCCATCCAGTGGGCGGAGGTGATTTCCATGGTGGCAGGAGCACTGGCGAGGCCGGCCGCGTTGGTTACAACCAAGGAGGCTTTGTAGATGCCTTCCACCGGTGGAGTGAAGGTGGGATTCTGCACGGTAAACGAGGCGCTCATTTGCGGGCCGGTGATGGTCCATTGATAGGCGGCGATTTCAGAACCTTGGGGATCCTTGCCGCTGCCGAGTAAGTACACGGTGGTTTGAGCGGGAACGACGGGCAAGCCAGTCGCCACGCTGGTGGTGATGCCTTCGTTCGCCTTATCCCGGGGGCTGATCGAACGGAGGGCGATCGCCGCGCTCGGGGCATCGGCCGGGACCGGGGTCACGGTGGGTTCCGGAGTGGGTTCTTCGGTAGGAACCGCGATGGAGCCTTGGAAGGCGATCATGGCGTTGGGGACATTCATGCCGGTCAGCGCCAAGTAGGAACTCTGGAGGAGTTGGACGGTGTAGAGCGGATTGTGAATCCCCGCGCTGCCGTCTTCTTCGGCGACCATGTAGTTATAGCCGGCTTTCAACTGTTCGGGGGTATAGTCTGCTGTGATGGCTACTTCATCCGAATCCAGGGGTGGCAGGTTTTGGCCAAGCAAGTGCATCAGGCCGTGGACTTCGTCCTGGAGCCCTTCGACCAGGCCATCGCCATCGTAATCGCCCATGGCTTTGCGGTTAATGGTCTGGAGATTATCATGGCAGCGGGTGCAAGCATTGACGTTTTCGATGGCTTCGGTAATGCCCTCGATTTCACCCGCGGCGACGGCAATGCGGAAGGAGTGTTCCCCAACCACCGCGCCAAAGGGCGAACCCACGGGATCTTCGGCCATGTGGCACCCGACGCAGGAATTTTCAACCGAATCCATGTGGACTGAAGTTTTGGTGTAAACGATCCCAGGATATTCGAAGCCGCCGGTTCCTTTGACCAGGTCGCCTTGGACGCTGTAATGGGGCCCGAAGTGGCTGGAATATTTTTTGACGTATTCGGTTACGTTGCGGCGGGATTTATGGCAATTGATGCAGAGGATGCCGTAGCCGGCTTCTTTCGCGGTAACCACAACGCCGTTTTCGAGAGTGATGTCTTTCATCACGCGCAATTGATGCGGATTATCCACATTGTGGGGATCATGGCAGACCGCGCAGCTGATGGGGCTGGCTTCGGTGGAGACGGGTTGGCCCGCGTAGTCGGGATCGTGAGCCTGGACGAAACCGATCCCGGTGTGGCATTTGACACAGCCTTCCCGGCCAGGACCGGTGGGAGAGGTTGTGGGAGCGGCATGGCGGGAGGTATCCCATTCATAATCCTTGGAGTGGTGGCTGCCGGAAGCGTGGCAAACCGCGCAAGATCCGGAATCCAATGTAACCGCGATCCGGTTGGGGTCGCCATAGTGCAGGCTTCCAGGGCCGTGGCAGCTTTCGCATTGGATGTTGGCAAGGTTCGCCAGTTGGGGGTAATTTTTGACGATATTTTCCCAATTGCCTTTTTGCAGGGTGTCGGGGAACGTCCAGCCGAGGATGGAGGCGACATCGTCAAAGCCACGGTTTTCGGCCGCTTTATCATAGCCAACGGTATGGCAGCTGATGCAACGTTCGGCATAATGACCAGTGCTGTCATTCAGGTTTTCTCCCAGAATGCTGGCATGGCCTGTCATTTTCCAGCCGCTCACTTTATCAGCCAAGCCTACGAACTGGCCACCGTGGCACGAAGCACAGTTGCGGAGACCTTCCCATTTAGCTGCGGTGATTTGCTGAGAAACCACGGCGCTGGTGAGGTTTTGCGAGTCGGTGACGGTCAAGGAAACCGTGTAGACTCCCTCGGTGGGAGGGCTGAAGGTGATGTTCTGCGTATCATACGCCATCGATAATTTCGGCCCGGTTACCTGCCAGTTAAACGCGGTGATAGTGACCCCTTCGGGGGTAATCCCGCTCCCCAGTAAATACACGGTCGTTCCGACGCCGACAACGGGCTGTCCGGACGCCAGGCCAGTGGTGATGCCTTCCCTGGTTACGTCATTGGGCGAGACGGATCGTAATCCGATCTGGGCCACGGGCGCAACGACTTCCCCTGTTTCCTGCCCCTGCACGGGTAAACAAGACAAAAACAGAGCGAAGAGACAGAGAGGGAGTGCACACTTACACAATGTCATCCATTTGTGATGTGTCATCATTAAAACCTTTCTGTTTAATCATTACTTATACAAAGTAATATATATTCTTTAAATACAAGGACTTAGGTGATTTCCACCGCAGTAACTTTACTGGCTTCGCCCGGTTCAAGCAATAAAAAAAAATCGGTAAATTTTTACTTTTATGGGAAATATATGGGAAAGTGCGAAATTTCGGATTTTCGAATCCACGATAGAAGGTGAAAACAGGAAGCAAAGGGAGAAAAAGGGTAGTGGTGAGACTGGGGGCCGTGGTCAAATGGGGAGGATTGGGGGAGTCCAGAGGTTGGTTAATAGAATGATGGGATGGAGAGGGAGAAGGGGGAGAGGTGTTTTACATATCGCGAATGTGGAATGGTGGGGTGCCCATGACTTGCTGAAAAACGCGGGAAAAATAGGCGTGATTTTTGAAGCCGACTTTATGGCAGACTTCTTGAATGGAAAGAAAGGGCTGATGAATCAGCAAGTGGTTGGCCCGGGTGATGCGTAAGTTCCGGATATAATTGGGGAGGGAATCATCGGAGTATTTTTTGAACATCTTAACGAAATACGATTGTTCAAACCCCAGGGCTTGGGAGATGATCTTGGCGGACAGGGGGAGATGGTAATTTTGGTCCAGATACTCCTTTACCAAGGAGATGATCTGGGAGGAGCCTCCCGTACTGCGGTTGCCTCGCCAAGGGGGGAGGGCGACGGAACTTTCCAGGGCCAAGCGGATATTGTATTCGATGGTGTGTTGTTGCAGTTTGGCGGAAGTTGGTTCAAATTGGATGGATTCGACCTCGGGAAAGCGGGAGCGGGATTGATCGACCAGGAAGCAGGCGATCAGTTCCAGCCATTCCTTGATTT